>JAGLDN010000111.1 GCA_023145575.1 Psychromonas sp. | reverse complement strand
ATTGAAGCCTTACATCTAGTGCAAGTATCAACTGCGTAAGATCAGTTACTAAATATTACCTCAAGTAGGAATAAGGTTGTTCATTTTATTGTTTATATTTCTTGTGGCATTTGAGTGTCCAGACAACCCATTGCATTATTAGTTGTTTAATTAAACAGACAACCATTCAGAGTGTTTTCTTGATAGAAGTTAGATAACAAGATGTGTTGAATTTATTATTCGATGTAAAAAGTTTTTTTGTTCAATACTTACTAAATAAAAAGAATACCTTTTAACGCAAAGTATCAATTATTTAGCGTGAATATTTCGCTGAAACGTTATTTAATCATTAACTTTTACAAGCAAGCACTTCATACCATGATCTGAGATGAAATTAATAAAATGATCTTCAGGCATGATCTTTTGTATGATTTTAGCCTCTTGGCACTCTGTTTGCATCACCTCTTCTAAAAATGTAAAATTAAGATCTGGCGAATTTAAACAAATTAGTGCCAGGCCACCTTTATTAAGTAACTTTGGAAAACGACGAATAATTTTAGGATAGTCTCGTTTTATGTTGACGCTGCCTTTTTGTAACGATGGCGGATCTACAATAACAATATCATACGGGCCTTTGCGTTGAACTTTTCCCCACGACTTAAATAAGTCATGCCCAAGATATTTTACTTTACTTAAATCGTGTTGATTTAACCGATGGTTATTACGTCCAATAGCAAGCGCAGCCTTACTCATATCTAAATTAATAACATGTGATGCCCCACCCTCGATCGCTACATTTGAAAACGCACAAGTATAAGCAAATAAGTTTAAGATACGCTTGCCTTTACTGTTTTCTCGCAACCACTGTCGAGCATTTTTCATATCTAGAAAAATGCCATAATTTTGTTTTGTTCCTAAATTAATTTTATAATATAAATTATTTTCTTGTGCAATAAAGTCGGTTATCACCTCACCAAAGAGGACTTGAGTTGGGGAAAAATCACGACAACGAAATTGCACTTGGATGCTTTTAACATCAAAACAAATTGATTGCATTTTAGTTAAAAGTTGTAGCGATAAGTCATTAAGCCATGTTTGTTTCTTTTGTTTATACAAAATAATCAAAATGACGGGTGGTAACCAATCTATATTAATGTATGAAAAATCGCTAAAGCAAAATCCTCGCCCGTGAAATAATCGTTGCAACTCAAATTGCGAAAGTGCGCGAATTCTCTCCCAATTTATGTGATCAATTATTGTCATTTATTTTTGCGAGGGCGTTAATTTCATCTTCTGAGCTAATAAAAAGAGCAAAGTTCTGACCAGCTTTGCTCTTTTCTAATCCTATTTTTAAAATCATTGTCAGGGGAACCGATAACAGCATCCCAATAATGCCAAGTAACCACCCCCAAAAAATTAAGGAAAGAAATACTGCTAAAGTCGAGAGTCCTAAATTTCTACCCATAAGTTTAGGCTCAACAACGTTACCCATTAGGATATTAACAATTATAAAGAGCAGTGCAACAAATAAAGCGGGCATATAGCCTAGTTGTAAAAAGGCCAAAGCAATCGCTGGAACGGCTGCAATAATAGAGCCTATATTTGGAATATAATTAAGTAAAAATACCAGCAAAGCCCATAATACAAAAAAATCGAGATTTATTAACCACAAAACAAAGCCAATAATAAAGGCAGTTACTAAGCTAACAATCGTTTTAATCGCCATGTATTTATTAACGGAATAAAAAAAATGGTTCACACGATCTTCTACATCACTTTCATTGCCAAACACCAGCTGGATTTTTTTAGTAAAAATAGCTCCTTCTCCCAGCATAAAGATAACCGTTAAAAGCAATAAAAAAGTATTGCTCAATATGCTACTAAAACCACTTAAGGTGGATGTTACCAATACCATAATTTTAGAGGGATTAACGTACTTTCTAACTTCAGATAATGAAATAGGAAAATTATGTTCCATGAGCCATGCGACCTGCAAATTAAGATCATTTGAAAGTTCTAATTCATACTGTGGTAATGCGCGTCGAAAATCAGTTACTGCTGAAGTAATAACGCCACCAAGCAATACAAATCCAAAAAAAATAAAAATAATCACTAGCGCAATAGCAAAACTTCTAGGCATTTTATAATGTTCAAGGAAGTTAATCACAGGGTTGCAAATAATAGTCACAAAAAAAGCCAGCAAAAAAGGCACCAAAATAGGCGCCGCAAATTTTATTCCCGCTAGAGAAATAACAATACTTGCTAAAAAAAATAAAAATCGAGACGAATTTGTTTTATAAGACATAAGCCCACCATCCAAATTAATTAAATATGACTTACCGAAAAATGAATAATAAATATATTCAATGTCACTTTATGATGTTACACAGATAACGTGTTTTGCAAATGTATACTCTTGACTGATATTACTCAGCTTGCCGATTGGGAACGGTTTACAGCAAGGTCTACAAATCGTAACCTAGTTCGTTAAGTCAATCGCAAAATGTTTTTATCATGATTGAAAATACTTGATTAAATAACAAATATTTGTTATAAATTCGCATGTTGAACGGTTGGACGATAACAAGCACGCAGAAATAATGAATTAATTACCTTTATTGCAGTCCACCGATAAAATTATCAAGCTCTTACTTTTATTGTATTTTTATAATCCTTCGTGCTGCAAATCAATATTTTTATTAGAATACACTAATATACTCATGCGGCTCCAAAAAATGCAACTATAACTGAGTGTTTGACAATCAGAATAATACAAAAATGTGATATGTCAACAAATTAATAGAGCTCGTCGCTTGACATTATAATTAACGGAATTTATGAACTGCAGATGATTACTTCCTTTTCGAGTGTTGATACCATGCCCAATTTTCGACAGGTACATTTTATGTCTTGCGTTCGTAGGCTATTTGACTTGCTGAGGTAGTATCTGAAATAACATGGGCAGATAACAACAACTAACAACAACTAACAACATTACTACAAGATTTGATATTTAGGAGAAATACCCAATGACAGTAAACAATAAATCTGAATTAAATAAGCTGGTGGAACGCGTCAAAGCAGCGCAACAAATATTTGCTACTTTTCCACAAAAAAAGGTAGATGAAATTTTTCGAGCCGCGTCACTTGCTGCTTCAACTGCTCGCATCGCACTTTCAAAAATGGCGGTTGAAGAAACTGGCATGGGCATTATGGAAGACAAAGTAATTAAAAATCATTTTGCATCTGAATTTATATATAACAAATATAAAGATGAAAAGACCTGTGACGAAATTTGTAGAAATGACGAAGGTGGTACCATTACACTTGCGGAGCCTCTAGGAATAGTTTGTGCTATAGTCCCAACAACCAACCCAACGTCAACAGCTATATTTAAAGCTTTAATTTGCTTAAAAACACGTAACGCCTGTATTTTTTCTCCACATCCACGCGCCAAAAGATCGACTAATTTTGCGGCTGAAATTGTTTTAGATGCAGCCATAAAGGCGGGCGCACCAAAAAACATTATCGGTTGGATCGATGAGCCTTCCGTTGACCTTTCTATTCAACTGATGAAACATGATGATATTAATATGATCCTTGCAACCGGCGGAACGGCTATGGTTAAAGCCGCATACTCATCTGGTAAACCTGCTATCGGTGTTGGCGCAGGTAACACTCCTGTTGTTATTGATGAAACAGCTGATATCAAACGCGCTGTTTCTTCAATCTTAATGTCTAAAACATTTGATCACGGTGTGATTTGTGCTTCTGAGCAAGCTGCAATTGTTGTTGAAGATGTTTATGATGCTGTACGTGCTCGTTTTATAAAATATGGCGCTGCTGTTTTAAGCAAAAAAGATGCTAACAAGGTGCGTAAAATACTCCTTATTAACGGTAGTATAAATCCTAAAATTGTTGGTCAACCAGCATATAAAATTGCGGAAATGGCAGATGTTAAGGTTCCTTCATCGACTAAAATTCTTATTGGTGAGGGGCTTGAAGCGTCTTGGGATGATGAATTTGCACATGAGAAGTTATCACCAACATTAGGATTATTTAAAGCAAAAGATTTTGATGATGCAGTGCGGCAAGCATCTATCGTACTGGAAATTGGTGGTGTTGGTCATACGTCTGTTCTATACACGGATCAAGATGAAAATGAAGCGCGTATCACCGAATTTGGAAACAAGATGAAAACAGCACGTATTTTAATTAATACGCCCGCCTCTCAAGGTGGTATCGGTGATTTATACAATTTTGAATTAGCACCTTCTTTAACGCTTGGTTGTGGCTCTTGGGGTGGCAATGCAATTTCTGAAAACGTAGGTCCTAAACATTTAATCAACAAGAAAATTATTGCTAAGCGAGCTGAAAATATGTTGTGGCATAAACTTCCTAAATCAATTTACTTCCGGCGTGGCTGTATGCCAATCGCACTCGAAGATTATTCAGATAGAAAACGCGCATTAATCGTAACTGACCGCTTCTTATTTAACCATGGTTACATTGATGACGTACGCACAGTCCTAAAAGACAAAGGTATGGAGGTTGAAGTATTCCATGAAGTAGAAGCAGATCCTACCTTAACAATCGTTAATGCGGGTGCAAAAGCTTGCCTCAGCTACCAACCTGATCTTATTGTTGCTGTTGGTGGTGGTTCACCTATGGATGCCGCAAAAGTTATGTGGGTAATGTACGAACATCCAGACACTGATTTTAAGGATCTTTCAATGCGTTTCATGGATATTCGTAAACGTATTTACAAGTTCCCGAAAATGGGTGAAAAAGCGGATCTCGTTTGTATTACAACAACCTCAGGTACTGGCTCTGAGGTCACACCATTTGCTGTCGTTACAGATGATGCAACAGGGGCAAAATATCCACTGGCAGATTATGAATTAACACCAAACATGGCTATTATTGACGCAAACCTTGTTATGGATATGCCTAAATCTCTTTGTGCATTCGGTGGTTATGATGCAGTGGTTCACTCTCTCGAAGCGTATGTTTCTATTCTTGCAAACGAATACTCAGACGGTCACGCGTTAATGGCGCTTAAATTGCTTAAAGAATACCTCCCTAGCTCCTATGCAAATGGTAAGCATGATCCGATTGCACGTGAAAAAGTGCATAACGCAGCAACAATTGCGGGCATGTCTTTTGCGCAGGCATTCCTTGGGGTGTGCCATTCAATGGCGCATAAGTTAGGCGCAGAATTCCATATCCCCCATGGACTTGCAAATGCATTGCTCATGTCGAATACACTGCGTTACAACGCAACAAATACACCAACTAAACAGGCTGCATTCTCACAATATGATCGTCCAAAAGCACGCGCTCGTTATGCTGAAATCGCAGATCATTTGAAATTAGGTGGTAAGAATACAGAGCAAAAAATTAATAAGTTGCTTGATTGGTTAGAACAGCTTAAGAAAGATCTTGATATTCCTCTATCAATTAAAGATGCGGGTGTTAATGAAGACGAATTCTTATCTAAAGTTGGTAAATTAGCAGAAGATGCATTTGATGATCAATGTACTGGAGCAAACCCACGTTACCCATTAATTGCTGAGCTTAAAGCAGTACTTATCGCATCATACTACGGTGAAGCTTATGAAGACGTGCTCGATATTCAATGAAAATCCAGCGATAAAATAAGATAAATAAACCCATCACACCTGAATGTTTCATACTCAAGGCGCAATGATCCCTTCGGTAGGGTTAAACAAAAGACTTTAACCCTTCATTGTTGTTCTCTTTTTGAGTATTGCAACGCAGAAGATGATTTACTAAGTTGCCCCCAAAGGGCGAGTTTTAAAGGTGTTATTGATTTTGCCAAGGGAATAACCATTCTCTTCAATCAATGCCTTGCCTCAGAGCTTGCCCGTTGGGTCGTCAGCTCGAAAATTAATTCTTCGTTGCAATATTCGATAAGGGCTAACCATTATCATCAAACTGCGCCTTATCTTAGTATCCGACCTGACGTCTAAATAAAGTACTTTGATTGGTAACGGGGTATATACCCTTTCATTATTTGCATCTCTTGATGCGGAAAAGTAATGAAGATATCCCCAAATTGCTACTTTTCCAACTAATTAAAGGTATACAGTTGAGCGTTGAATCTAAATTTAAATTAATGTAGTTTTAATTTTACATAATGCAGGCTGAATATAGGTTTTTCTATAGCCTAATTAAACACTTAGAATTGAATCTGAGATTAATAAAAAGGAAATTAATATGAAATTAATAAAAACTTTATTGGTTATTTTCAGTATGGCTGTTATTAGTGCCTGCTCAAATTCACATGTGAAAACAACGAGTAATGATAACGAAAAATATGATAGATCTGATATTGAGCATTATAAAGATACTGAAAAATTCTATTCAATCGCTATCAATGAAAACCCTGTAAATGTAGCCAAACTAAATTTGTTTTTAACTCTAATGCCAAAGGGAGGTGATTTACATCACCACTATTCTGGCTCTATCTATGCAGAAACATACCTAGACTGGGTAGGAGAGAAAGGTTGGCGTATTGATAAATGTACATTCAAGATTATTTCTTCTAAACAAGAAAAAGGCACAGGAGCTTGTCCGTTATTAGACGTTAAAGACATAAAAATGGATAGTGCGCTATATGGACACCTTCTAAGTCTATGGTCAGATAAGGATTATTCTAATCACTTCCATCACCAGCCGCCCCCAGATATACAGATATTTAGTACATTCAGTTATTTCGGTTTAGCGTCTAATGAGTATATGCATAAAGGTCTAGCTATTATTAAGCAAAGAGCAAAGGCTGAAAATGTGGACTATATCGAAACTATTATTGCCAAAGTAGGTATTCAAAGTAATAAATACTTTACAACTAATAAGATTAAACAGCTCAATATAGCACTGCGTAGTACGCACGACCAAGAACAGGTAAATAAAATACTAGACGAAATAACAAGCGACATAAATAACAATGCATATAAGAAGAAAAGATTTTCATCAGAAATTAAGTCGTTTGTAAAAAATATTGACACAGAGCATAAAGGTATTGACGATGATCGCTTTACTATGCGGTTTCAAACCTATGCAATGCGTAACCAAAACCCAGTACAAGTCTTTATTGATCTATATTCTGGGTATCTCTCAGCAAAAAAATCACCACTTATAGTGGGGGTAAACATTGTAGGTGCAGAGAATAATCCTATAGCATTGTCAAATTATACGTTGGACATGCGCATGTATAACTATCTATCAAATAAATACCCTAAAGTTAAGCGGACGCTACATGCTGGCGAGTTAACTCTGGGGATGGTCAGGCCAAAAGATCTAGGTTTTCATATAAATCAAGCAGTTCAAATTGCCAAGGCACAGCGCATTGGTCATGGTGTGGATATTTCATATGAATCAAAGCCATTAGTTTTATTAGAAAAATTAAAAAAGAACCATGTAGCCATAGAAATCAATCTAACCAGTAACGAATTCATTTTAGATGTAAAAAAAGGGGCGCATCCGTATCAAATCTATGCAGCCTATGGCGTACCAATAGTTATTTCTTCAGATGATTCTGGGGTCTCAAGAAATAACTTATCTAATGAGTACATGTTGTTAGCATCGAGATATAAACCTAGCTACGCTGTTTTAAAATCTTATGTTTATAATAGTATTAATTATTCTTTTTTAAGTCCTGAAGATAAGAAAAAGCACCTAGCTTTATTAGATAACGAATTTAAGGTTTTTGAGCTGAAAATTTCAAAATTAAAGAGGAAAATTAATTGATTTAGTATTGATATTGTATATGCCCATGTAACCTCAATATAAAAAAGTTAGCAAGGGGAATTGTCTACATAACTTCTCTCTTCCGACGATTAGCACAGCTAATAGTTGATAAACTTTCTGTTGCGCCTCTTCTGATTATCGAGTAGACACCTGACCTTTCATATTGATAGTCGCATGGCTAAAAATGAAGATAAATCTTGCTGAACTTTGCATTTTGAATGATAACGGGTATGAATACGACCGCGCAATATACCCAACTCACGACTATGAAGCAAAAAGATAATGTAGATGCGCTAAATCAGCTTGCGGATAAATTATTGATTGAGACGGAGGATTTATGAACCAATTTATATCACTCCTTGCCGCTCATCGGCAATAGTTTGAACAACAATACGGTGCATTATTAAGTCAAGATATCCGACGAGCAATGACTGACATGTTACATTGCAAAATGGATGAAACGAGATCAAGTCAATGGCATTGCGGGCATTGCCAACACGATGAAGCGCTTGCTCTATCATGCGGAAATCGAAACTGCTCTCAATGCCAACATCAAACAACGTCAACATGGCTAGCAAGGAAACTGAAAAACTGTGTGTTTTGTTACGGGAGTGTTCATTATTTTATGGTCACATTTACCCTGCCCTATGAATTACGAATACTTGCAAAGATCTCACCCAAAGCACTTTATCAAAGCGTGTTTAAAGCCACAGCTACAATTCTCAAGGATTTTGCAGATAAAAAAGATAAAGGAACGTTGGGGTTTACGAGTATTTTGCACACCCATACTCGGCGGCGTGATCTGCATCCTCATTTGCATATTTTAGTACCGTGTGGACGCTATGATGCCAATAAAAAACACTGGTATAAAGGCGATAGCAAATATTTATTTAATACGTTTGCATTAGCAAAAGTTTGGCGAGCAAGAATGCTGGCGGAGATCAATCACTCTGAACTGATGGGGTTGCTTGACAATACCCCTAAAAAATGGGTTGTTGATTGTGGTAAAGTCGGCTTTGGTCTGCTAGCCTTTCTCTATTAATGAGATGCAATATTTATCACGCTATTTACATCGAGGTGTTTTGCCCGATAAAAACATCATCAATATTACCGATCAAAATGTGACATTTCGCTATAATATTAGGCGACAATTAACTTGG
>JAGLDN010000110.1 GCA_023145575.1 Psychromonas sp. | reverse complement strand
GTGAATCTATTAAACCATGTCACTGTGTATTTTTTATGATGGTGCATTCGGGAATGATCCAGCAATACAAATGACGGCTCAAGTTGGCATGAGTTTAATTTTAAGATACCAAACAACACTGGGACCTAAAAGATTTCATGGTAATAAAAGGAGGGAAAAGAAATCAATGCAGCTAACTTGTCAATGTTTATGTTAACCTGACACAGGCAATGGAAGGAGCTTATAAAGACGTTAGTATTTTAGATCTCAAAGCCCGACATTGTTCGCTTCGTTACGCTCAGATGCATTTAAAATATTTGCGGGAAATGTACAAGTAATTAAAATAAAGCAAACCTTATCACGGCTCTCTATAGTTGGTACGATCCACAATAAATATTTAGCGCATAATGACGAATATATTGTGAAATGTGATGGGTATATAATTGCACTGGAAGAGGAAATAGGGCCTCATGTTTGAAAGGTGATTTACACAGTTAAGTTTGCACTCTTCAAATTTGCAAACCTTCCATAGACTGTAATTTAAATCGCTTAATCGTTTGTAAGTGATGTGAAATATCTTGAAATTTCTGCGCCTGTGTTTCGTCAAAGATCACTTTGTAATATTTAGAAAGTTCATAGTCACTTTTACTCGAATCGAGCGTGCAGTTTTTTCTTGATAAGAAACATAAACACTTATTATGATTTTTCTGTCTATAATCACTGATACATTTTGTGTTAATATCAATGTATTCTTCAGGCCATTCTATTTTACCAACCATATTGTCTTCTGGGTATAAATTAGGATTAAATATTACCTGTTTTATACCACATAAAAAACCTATTCGTTCGCTCCAATATCCACCAAGTCCTACGCCACATATTAAAGGCATTTTATCTTCTGTGCTTAATATGTTTTTGTGTACTTGTTTTAAAATATGACTCATATCTCGTTTTGGATGGATAGTACTGTAATGTACAAATCGCACATCTTCATCAATAAATTTTAGCTGCATTACTTTTTCATAATTGCTGGGGCTTGTTGCGTCAAAGCCATGTAAATATATAATCATAAATGTCTCCCCCATATTTCATTATACCCATGTAACATAATGCTGCTTTGTCAGGCATTAGCTCGGATGACAGATCAAGGCGCAACATTTCACCTATCAACGATTAACTGTGATAATCATTTTCGGTATACTTAACGAAAATAACTCAATTATTATATGGTTAATCCCTTTGTGATTGTCGTAACGCGGAGCTAGGTTTGAGCTGACGGTCCACAGGGATTGGATACTTGCACCAATCTACAACGTTAAAAATTTAGATTTAGAGTAAATATTTATGAATTAAAGTCTTTATTTTAATTTGCCATCTCAATGATAAACGTAATTAGTCATCGGAAGGGAAATTTTATGCCTCGTATATTAGAACAATTGTTCTTGCTGATGTTTCATCTTGAAGTAACATGAGAATATACTCTATCCTTGCAACGCTAACTATATTTCTTCAAAAGTTTATTGATTTCTTTTCGTTGCTTTGCAGTGCATTTATCACCAATCCCATCTAATATTTCTTTTGCACCAGATTTATCATCTATTTCTAAATATGCTCTGGCTAAATTTAATTTCGAACTTATTGAGTTTTCATCATCATTCGCTTCACCTGCCTCCAAAGATTCAAAATCTTCATCTTTTATTCCTTCTGAAGCAGATCCTGCAACATCATTATTTACATCTCCTCCACTTTCTTCAAATAATGCATCAATGTCTATCAAGGCATCATGTTCGTCAGCTGCTATATTTGGGATCGTAATATCTTCATTGAATCCAGGTTCATCGTTTGTGTCTTCTATTTCCGAAAGTTCCAAAACGTCATTTTCTTTGCCTTCTAAAGTAAATCCTAGATCATCATTATTTACATTTGAATCACCGTTTTCTAATAATGCATCAATGTCTATAAAAGGATCCTCTTCATTAGTTCCACTACTTTCTAACGCCAAATCTTCATTAAATGGAAGTTCTTCATCAAATGCATCAAGCTCTAAATCAGCGGGATCTTCAGACGCGGAGTCTACTGAATCTAAATCAGCTGAGTCATCCTCCTGAATTTCAAATTCATCATTTTTAATGGTTTGACTGGCTAATGTATCAAACACATCGGTGTCTACGATCTCAAGTTCACTGCTATTTGGATCTTCTTCTGTATCAGGATCAATATCAGATATTTCTTTTTGCAATTCATGCAAGGCGATATCGCCTAAGGTATCAAGTTCATCTAAATCAGATAAATCTAAATCATTCTCTGAAACCCCCCCATCATTTTCATCAAGATCAATTATTTCAGAAGTATCTTCTGATACGTCCGAATCCCACAGAGGGTCTGTATTCTCATTATCTAGTAATTTGCTATCTTCATCAGTTGATAATGTTGGCTCTAGCGACTCTTCTTTTTTAGACTCATTTGGCTCTACCTGCTCTTCTTCTTCTTTGAGCACACTTGGTTCTACCTTCACGTCTTCATTAATTACACTTGGCTCTAGCGACTCTTCTTTTTTAGACTCACTTGGCTCTAGCGACTCTTCTTTTTTAGACTCACTTGGCTCTACCTGCTCTTCTTCTTCTTTGAGCACACTTGGTTCTACCTTCACGTCTTCATTAATTACACTTGGCTCTACCCCCACTTCTTCATTAATTACACTTGGCTCTACCCCCACTTCTTCATTGAACACATTTGTCTCTATAACTTTTTGCTCTTGTTCGTCTAACAATCGTTTATTTTTTTTGCGTAGTATAAAGATAATAATTAATAAAATAATAGGTAGCAGCAAGGTTACAACGAGATAGATAATTGATGAAGATAAAAAATGCAATATAGCATTCAATATTCCTCCACCAGAGAAAGTCGATGGCACAATACTTTCAAGTTTTTTTCTGTATTCATTATTTGAACTGGTTAGCTTGTCATACCGCATGATTTCAGATGTAAGCTGATCATTTAAATTTTTAATTTCATCTGTTAGTTTTTGAACTTTAATTTTTAAGATCTTATTTTTTTGATTGTTATTAATAAGCTTTTCACTCATTAAACTAAGGCTCGCTTTTAACTCATCTATTTGTTTTCCTAACGATAAACTTAGATTTATTTCTGCTTTTTTTGGTTTGAGCTGTGCCTTGCTTGCAGATACTGTTTTTTTATTGATAACTTTTTTATTG
>JAGLDN010000011.1 GCA_023145575.1 Psychromonas sp. | reverse complement strand
TCGGTTTAAAAACGAAGCTTTACATCAAAGCACAAAAAGCAACAATTGAATCCTTACGCCTAGGCAGGCCTCAACTGCGTAACATAACTTATTAAATGAACTGAATTGAAATCAGAACACATGCAACGCATCATTGATTTAATTAAGTTAGATAGATGCCTTTAGTGCGGCAGTATTGATCTTTTTATGCATGTGTGACTACTGTTATTTCGATCCTCGCAGGAAGTTTGACATAATTAACGCACTTTTGCTGTTATTTTCGCCATTGATCCGTTGACCTTGCTCTACGATACGTTTAGGCTAAGAATAAAGTGTTTGTTCAAGGATATTTTGTTTTGAAATAAGCTTTGGGATCAGCAATAATTTTGAGGACTCATATCGTTAGTAACTTTTTGTTTTAGTTCTCATTGTAACCATAAATATCTATACCCTTATTTAAAACTATGCTATTTTTGATTTTTTAACTTTTGCCATTTTTAAGAATGCACTCTTGAGCCTTCTCACTTTATTTTAGCTCAATAGTCTATTAAGTCATCGCTTCTGATGTTAGCTTTAAGTGATAGATACAAAGTTTTATATATAAATCATAGCGTTATTTTATTGTTACAATCATGGTCTATAATTAATTATTATTTAATAAAATAACATAATTTAAAACCAATTTTTTATGAAGAAGCTTACAAATTTTATTTTATTTCTTTATTGATCAGGAGAAAGATAAAATGACAAATCCCCCGAAACATTTTTCATTTATAAAGCCTGTACGAAAAGCACCGCCCCCTCAAACCTCATTATCGAATGCTGCTAAATTGTTCCTCTCGCCTAACTGTGATACGGGATCTAATGTGCAAAGGAAAATCCGTTTAGACCAGAATGAGAGGGATTCTCTATCTACTGTGCATTTGCAGTTTGAAGAGCTCGGTATGAAAAAATTTCGTAAAAAAACCGATCGTGGTTTTGATATGAATGAGCAGGTTATATTAAGGATTGTAGTAGAGGTTGCTGCTGAAGCTGCTACGCTAGCATTTCAATCTTCTACGATGGGTTTTGATCGTGATTTAGATAAATTAGAGGCATGGTTTGGACAACAATCAGAACTCAATTTACCACAAATAACGAATGGCGTATATAGAATGTATCGGTTTTTGACTGACGAGGAAAAATGTTTAAAATTTATTGATGCCCGTATTAAAAGCGGCGGGGTCCCTATACTTCATCATAGATTTAAGCCACAAGTATGCTCTTTGACGCATGATCACGGAGATCCCAATAGTTTTGAAACTGCAATGAATTGGTGTAGTAAAATTAGTGACATGTCTATGTGTGTAGTGGAAACAATGTTTAAACTTGGGGTGCCTATGCAAGTTAAAATAGCAATGATCTTTCATGAACTGAGTCATCAATTATTAGGTACTAATGATTGTAACGGTAAACAAGAGCCCATATTTGGTAAAACTGCGTGTAGAAAATTAGCGATGTCTGATTGCGAAGGGACTATTATCGTTGGAGAGAACTGGAGCTTCTTTATGTCTAGTTTTATTCAGACAGAGAAGGAATTTATGGAAGATGTCGCAGATATTTTATGATCACAAACAGGTTTTATTAACTTTTAGATTCAATTTTCAAATGCATAACTTTAATGAATTGGAAAAGTAGCCAGTTGAATATATAATCACGACCATCCCCTCGCCAAGCGATGCAAACAATAAAAGTGTGTACTCATGTAACGTAAAGATGCTTGAGCCGTGTAGGTCACTCAGTTTATTATGAAAAATGACAGCCATGGGTTACAGCAATCGAAAAGTGCCTATTACAACGCTACAATCTATGCGTTACTATGTAGAATGTGGGAACGATTTATCTTTGTTTACTGACATGATTTTTTAGGTATAACTTTGTCAGGAAAGGTGATTGAGTACTTATAATCTAAAAAACATTTGAATTTATCAAAATGTGCACTAACTATATGTAAGGCCTTATCCAGTTTTTCTTGGTTAAGTTTTTGTTGTTCAAAAATTGATAAATCGACAGCATTATCAACTTCGCTTTCGATATGTTGGTCACCAAAATAATGCAATTTTTTACCTGTTTTTGTTTGGTATATGTTGGCAATGTACTTTGTTGTATTAAAAAACATTTTTACTGTGGTTTCCCCAGCTTCTAAAGCCGTCATTCTTAAGCAAACATCATCTTCACACATTTGAGCTCTAATCATTACATGGTATATATAATTCCTAATAGGGGCACCAGCATCTTGCCAAATGATGCTCATAGCGTCACCATAATTTTTTACATTATTATAAATAGCTAGGGTTTGCAAATCAGTTTTTAACAAATTCCAATGTGTAGAATCAATTTCTGTATGTGCGTTAATTGCTTCTTCCATCTCGTTTTTAGGCTTAGGAAATTGATAAAACATTTTATTAATGTCTCTAAATGTCATTGTAAGATGCACAAACAAGGGCGCCCATATATTCATTTTTTCAATCACTTGCTCCTGTGTAATTGTATGGACATCTAAAAATAATTTATGATTTAGTAATTTTTTTTTGCGCTCGTTAATTTCGTTAAACACTCTTTTCATAGTTAACCAGTTAAATTTTATCTGCAAGTATTTGGTCAATCATACTTGAATTCATCCTAAATTTATAGAAAAATTACAATGCCAATACTGTAACGGTTTAGTAAACAATCAAAAAATAGATTCCGTTAAGTTTGCCAATAAACGTGACAGCCTTTTAAACAATACAAGGTTAAATTCCGAGATATTCTTTTTAGGGTCTACTAATTCCTAAAATTTAGATCGTTAGTCAAAGTTTTTTAGGCCTTTGCTGTATGGAACTCCGATTTTATAGCTTCATTGTCTGCGTCGGAACTCAGAGGCTATTGCATCGCTACAATTGATGCGTTACCTAAAGGTTTGATGTTATTGTTATTCAGGCACCTCGCCAGAGTTGATCTTAATCACCTCATCGTATATCAGACGTCAACTACCTTGGC
>JAGLDN010000109.1 GCA_023145575.1 Psychromonas sp. | reverse complement strand
TTTTTTATTGCTGATTTTTTTATTTTTTTTGGATCTTCTTTTATAATTTGGTTTAAAAATGGGTTCCAATAAAGCACGTGCTTCTTTATCCGTTTGTTTTTTTATAAAAGAAAGGCGAGGTATTTTTAACGTGGTACGCGCAATTAGTTTATTTACATTACCATTTTCAAATTTATCAGGATTTAATTTATAAATTGCCATAAACGTTTGGTAGACAGTAACCGAATGATTAGGTGTTAATCTATTAGCAATAGACCACAAGGTCTCGTACTTACTTATTGGACCATAACGTGTAGGTTTTAGCTTATTGTTAGTGTTTATTTCAGGTCCTATTAGCTTAAGACCAGCTTGTGCTGTATAAGAAGAGCATAAAAGACTAGTGCAAAAAATAAAAAAGAGCAAAAAACGTTTCATTGCTATTCCTTGTAACAAAGCAAAAGATTATGATTAACGGCTTATAATAAAACTACACAAAAAATAACCAGATATTTACAAAATAGCGATGAAACTTCATGCAGGCAAACCTAATAATAGAATATTATGATTTACACAAAAAATAAACACTAACGCACGCGTAAGTCGATTATTTAAAATTAAATGTAGTCTCTGATTAGTTTTTCTGCTACTCGAATCACATTATTTGCAATGCCAAATTGAAGGTTATCTGCACAGATCCATAAGTTAATACCTGACGTTTCACACACATCTTTTCGTAAACGCCCAATTCTAACAATATCATTCCCTACAACATCCGTTATCATATTCGGATAATCACAAACTGATTCTTCTAGTTCAATGCCGTCAGTATGATGTATTGCTTGTACAACTTCATCAAGTTCAACAGGGTAATGTGTTTGTAAATGCACCGCTTGAGCACAACCATAAAACATTGGTACGATAACTTGTGTCGATGTCACCAAAATAGAGGGATCTTGGAGTAGATCACGTACTTCATTAATCAATCGTGTTTCTGACAACGCATTACCTTCATTATCAAAATCATCGACCTCGGGGAATATATTAAATGCAATTTGCTGAGGAAAAATACTCTCTTTTAATGGTCTAAGGTTAAGTAACCTTTCAGTTTCATCCGCAAGTGTTTTAACACCTTCGCGAGCACAAGCCGAAACCGCTTGATAACTTGCAACATTGATCCTCACTATACCAACTTCCTTGTGAAGTTGTTTTAATACAGCGGCAAGTTGTGCTGAGCCAGCACTGGGTAATGCAATTTTATTTTCGTTCGTATAAGATGCTATATTTTCATCATTGATACCAATTTGAACGAGCGGAATTTGTTTATTAGAGGTAAAAGCACCGCTATTATCTATTACAATACAATGCTCGCTGGCAATATCCGACCATTTTTGTGTATTTTCAATGGATGTCATAAAAAAGGCTATATCAACTTGATGCCAATCAAAGCCTGCAATATCAATAACAGACACAGGCTTTCCTACAAACATTATTGAACTCGTTTCTGTTTCGCCATCACAAAGTGCAAATAATTTTTCAACGGGAAATTGACGTGATCCTAATAATGCCAATATTGCCTCAATAGGTCCCGTTAAATCGCCGTATAAGGCAATGTTATACTGTGTTTTCATCTTTATCCTTTATCTTTTTTATACTAAAACCTAGAGCAGTGAGTAATTTATTTTGATCGATTTTTGAATTGATAGTCAAAGAAGACAGTTCTCTTCTTTGTTGATATTGTGCGCGCATATTGTCAAAACCATTGATATCTGACACCACTGAACGAAACCGAAAATCATCTGTGCGAACGTCATAAACAAGATGCACCAGTTTTTTAAGCAATGAAATATCCATTTTTGAATTAATATCTAACTGACTAATGACAGGATCTGGAATAAATTGTTCTAATTTCAGCGGAGATGGATCATCTAAATAAAGGCAAAGCGCTTGATAAAGCATCTGTGTGCCCCGACCTTTTCCATCAAGACTATAACCTGCAATATGCGGTGTTGCTATTGAAACAAAGGGTAGCAATGATTGATCGATTTCAGGCTCTTTTTCCCAAACATCTAGGATAAGCGTTGGCATTTTTTTTTGTTTACACATAAAGAGTAATGCTTGCTCATCAATCACTTCGCCACGCGAGGTGTTTATTAATATTTGATCAGCACTTAACTGCTGCAGCACGTCTTTATTAAACAAATGCCATGTTGGATATTTACCATCCATAATTTTTGGTACATGTAAGCTAATAATATCTGCGCTTAATACCGTTTCAAGAGAACAAAAATCACGCTGTTCGCCCAATGTTTGTAAAGGAGGATCATAGAGATAACATTCAAGACCCAGTGCATTTAAGCGCTGATAAACAGCAGTTCCTGTATTACCAGCACCAACAATAGCAACAGATTTTTTTGTTAAATCAAACATATTCTGATCTGCAACTACCAATAATGCACTCAATACATATTCTGCAACCGACAATTTATTACAGCCTGGAGCGTTACTAAATATAATACCTCGTGTAGATAGGTAATGCTTATCAATATGATCGCTACCTATAGTAGCCGTGCCAACAAATTTTAAATTTTTATTCAAATATAGCAGGTGTTCATTTACTTTAGTAATTGATCTTACAAGTAATATATCTGCATTTTTAAGTGTGTTTGCAGACACACTTCGTCCGCAAAAAAAATGTAGATTTCCAAAGCCTAAAAAAAACGCTTTTGCGTAAGGGATATTCTCATCTATATAAATATTCATACGGGCCTTATATACCCATGTGACATAAAGATGGCAAGGTAAGCAAGGAAAATGTTCAAAGATACGAGGAATAAAATTGAAGCATAGTTACTTTTAAGTGGAAATTTTCTAACCTTGTTGATTGGTGCAATCATCCTTGCCATACAGTGAGTTATAAAATTTCGACTTACAACGAGTTAAGAATTAACGTCTTTAATTTAATTCTCCAAGTCGATGATTAACTTAGTTAATCATCGAGAGGGCAATTTTATGTTGTGTACCTAGGCACAATATACCGAACTTGCTTTACATCTTTACGTCACATGGATAAAAATCATTTTTTATATTAATTACAATAAATAGCTTTTCTATTATATTGCTTAAAATAACTTACTTTCGCGTTGTAACCTTCGGAAAGAGAACAGCCTTTTACAGCAACTTAAACCGGAAATTAAACTGTTTTTCATGCCAGATATTTAAACCACATACATAATGTAAATGGTATTATTTTGTGTAACGTTTAAATACGAGCGTTGCATTCGTACCACCAAAACCAAAACTATTTGACATAACAATATTCAATTTTTTATCAATTGCTTTATTGGTGACAATAGGTAGATCAATTGCTAACTCATCGAATTGCTCAATATTAATTGTTGGTGATATAAAATCGTTTTCCATCATGATGAGGCTGTAAATTGCTTCATGTACACCCGCAGCACCTAATGAATGCCCTGTTTGTGACTTAGTCGCACTAATTTTAGGCACTTTATTGCCAAACACTTCCGTGATGGCAGCTAACTCTTTGGTGTCACCTGCAGGTGTTGATGTACCATGAGTATTTAAGTAATCAATGTTTCCATTAACCGTAGATAATGCTTGCTTCATACAACGAACAGCGCCCTCACCTGATGGAGAAACCATATCATAACCATCTGATGATGCGCCATAACCTACGATTTCAGCATAAATTTTAGCACCTCGCGCTAAAGCATGATCTAACGCTTCAACGACGACGATACCCCCCCCCCCTGAAATGACAAAACCATCTCGATTTGTATCATAAGGTCGCGATGCTTTTTTAGGGGTGTCGTTGTATTTACTTGATAATGCGCCCATAGCATCAAATTGACATGCCATGGTCCAATCTAATTCTTCACCACCACCTGCAAATACAATGTCTTGTTTACCAAGTTGGATTTGCTCCCAAGCATGACCAACACAATGCGCACTCGTAGCACATGCACTGCTCATTGAGTAATTTATACCTTTAATTTTGAAAGGTGTTGCTAAACAAGCTGATGTTGTGCTTCCCATGCAGCGAGTTACCATGTAAGGGCCAACACGACGAACACCACGAGTTTTCATTATCTCTGCGCTGAGCACCTGATTTATAGAAGAAGCACCACCCGATCCTGTCACGATCCCTGTACGCTCATTTGACACTTGATCCTCTGCTAATTGCGAATCTTCGATTGCTTGCGCCATTGCAAGATATGTATATGCTCCAGCATCTCCCATAAAGCGCATTATTTTTCGATCAATCAAAGTTTTCGGATCTATTTTAAGATCACCCCAAACCTGACTTCTCATTTTAATTTTTGCAAATTGCTCTGAGAATGTAATACCTGATTTTCCAGTTTTAAGAGCATCTAAAATTTCATCTTTATTGTTGCCAATACTAGATACAATTCCGAGCCCAGTGATTACTGCTCTTTTCATTATTCAACCTTTAACTTATGATTATGAAAATAATAAAATTATACGTCAATTTGCAAAGTCATCAAGGTAAATTGTGTAGTGGTCAACTAGTTCTGGCCACTCCTCCGTATTCAAGCGCATAATTGCGTTCAGATTGATTGGGAGTTACCCCTCCGTTAAACCAGTGTGGCCTAACATTATTATAATATTTTATAATGTATTTAATTATAGAGTTTTTCATGTCCATTAGTTTGCCATAACCTGCTGTTGGCATCCATTGAGTTTTATAACGCCTGAAAAAACGTTCCATTGGCGCATTATCCCAGCAATTTCCTCGACGACTCATGCTTTGCTTTATCCTGTATCGCCACAGTAATTGTGTAAATTGTCTAAATTGTCTAAATTGTTTACTGGTATAGTGACAGCCTTGATCCGAATGAAACATGACGCCAGTTGGCCTTCCTCTTGTTTCAAAAGCCATTTTTAGCGCGTTGCCCGTCAAATTACTATCTGGGGAATGAGACCTTGCCCATCCGATTATTTTGCGGGCATAGAGATCCATAACAACTGCTAAATAAGCCCAACGATTGCCTGTCCAAATATAGGTCACATCACCACATCACACCACACCAAAAGGTATCAGGCTTGTTAACTAAGAACTGACGCTGTAAATGATTTGGGATATCAACGCGTTCAGTCCCTCCTCGTTTATATGTATGCTTGCGAACCTGTCAACGATGTAAATCTAACTTCTTCATGATTTTAGTTACCCTGTAACGGCTAATTCTTTCACCTCTTGCTAGAGTGATGTCGGAAAAGCTCCTAGCGCCAGCATAGCCTTTACTTTCATTGAAAATAGATCGCACATCAGCCTTTGCTTTTAATTGATGAACTGTTACTTTAGCGCAACTTTGAGACCAATAACGATAGCTGCTGTGGTGAAGCTTAAACACTTCATAAAGGTGTTTTACAGGGTAACTCTCTTGTAGATCGTGTATTATTTTAAATCTTTCAGGCTGTCCGATATCAAGAGAGCTGTAGCCTTTTTTATTATTTCATTCTCCAACTCAATCCGTTTTGTTTTCCTTTCAAGCTCTTTGATTTTGATCTTGTCAGCAGTTAAAGG
>JAGLDN010000108.1 GCA_023145575.1 Psychromonas sp. | reverse complement strand
TGTGAATTTAGTTGACCACGTCAGTATGAGCCAGGCTAAAATACCTTACAACTGGGAGTTAATCAGTCATACATTTTTCGTGAATTGAAGCTTAATGTAGGAAAGCGAGGTTATAGAGTAAAACAGGCAAATAAAAATGCGAACAAAAGGCGGGGAAGTGAGCTCTCTTATCCCGTTATGACACCAGAGAAAATTAATAAAACATTTCAAACTACGAGAAAATTGGACCCCAGAACAAATCAGCGGCATTCCAACCCATGATAACAAGATGATTAACGTGTAGTTCTTTCAATATATTAGTTAGATTAGTTTTGGCGAACATATTAGAAATGGGTTTTTAAAAATGTAATGATTCATTTTAAATAAAGCTTTAAATTCGCTCCTTATCTCTAAAAGGGTATTTACACACTTAGATTTACACCCTCGAGTATATGCTAAAGTAACATGGGAATAGATCTTATTCGGCCTCATCTTCTAAAAGCGTCACCAGTTGTATATTTTCAAGTAACGCAGGATCATTGACTAATCCAAAAGATTGCCACGTACCATCAGCATTTGGTGTATCTACATCACGAGGGTGACCATTACCTAGTTTATAAGGTTTAGTTGCTTGATATAGCTGACTGTTATAAATGACAAATGCACCTTTCTTATAACCCATCTTCGGCTCAAAGTAGATAACATTATTACTATTTAGTAATGAAACCACGATATCTGCAACGCCATTTGGATCGCTTTCACTTAGTCCAGACAAGATTAAAAAAGGATTAATTTGTTCAATATAATTATAACTACGCACTTGCCCTGTTGCGCTTTTCCAAGTAATCGCTATTTGTACTTCAAAAAGGGTGTCACCCGCATGGCGTTCAAAAACAAACGTATTACAATTTGATCCTACTGCTACATCAAGCCTTGAAACTGTCCATACAAGTCCAAAAGTTGTCATTCCTTTTGTTATATCTTGAGTTTTTCCATTTAGGTCGCACACCGCATCGATAATGCCATTATTAACAATATTTCCATCAGTATCAATGTCATCAATAACAGCAAGTTTTAAAGCATTTGCCATTTGTTCGGTTGCTAAATCAAATGAGGCTTTATAAGCGACATTGTCCCTATTTTGTTCAATTACCATTTTTTGTAATGCGTAAACACCCACAGAGGCAATACTGGCAACAAAGATTGCAACTAAAATTTCGACGAACGAAAAACCATAGCAATGAGATTGTTTCATTCAAAATCCCTCCAAGTACCTTCGACTACTCGGTAATGACTATCATTTGCACCCATACCTATTTTGTTATAAAGAACATTTAAAATTGTTCTATCAAATCTCGCAGAAAAATGCTCTTTTGTTCCCTTGCTGTCTGTTTTATCATAACCATTAAAAGAGCAGTTATATTCACTTAGCAAAGCACCATTGATACGAAGTCCACCCATTGCGACACTGTTGGCAACTGGCTTGTCACTAGCATCTAGTTCAGGTAAAAAGTATGCTATCCCTACGACGGATGCACCTGTATTAGGCGCTGTAATAAAAGTCCCACCTTCAATTAACACAACTTTAGGCGCCTTAACTGAGCCGATAGTAAAGCGTTTATTTTCGGAATATAGAGTACCCGTTGCATCTGTTTGCGAAATATCGCAGTCACCTTTTATATAAACCAACGAGTGCTGATCTGTAACACCTTCTAACCTAGATGAACATGAGCCTGATACGCCATCGTTCATATTTAGAAAAAAGGTACTCGATGTTTCTGAAAGGGTCGCCGAAGCTTCAATGAGCGCCATTGTATCTTGTGTGTGTTTAACGCCAAATGTTTTTTCAAAAAGTGAATTTGGCGCAGAGATTGTTGAGGTTAATCCGAGAGATTTAAAAAACTCACCATCATCGGTATCGGATTTATCTCCCCAATTCCCTTGGTTATCAATAATTTTATGAACATCAGTGCCAGCAGATAAGGCATTTGTATCTAGGATATTGCTCTGGTAATTGCCACCATTTTCAGCAATGACATTAATGGCGATACCCTCGGAATTAATAGGTACCCCATCGGCGTTAACTTGTATTGATTTATTTGGATTAACCGCAGCGCCCATGCAAATTGCATCAATATAACCTTTTGATTCTTGATCTATAATAGGTGCAGATGGGTCATATTTCATGGCACCAGGGTTGCTCACTACAATATTATTTGCAATATTTCCTGGTGAAACACATTTGTCAGCACTAACGCCTTCACAACCATCATTAAGTGAAGCACTCGCATCTAAATTAAGGGTTCCATTGAGTGATACTGGGGAATCAGGGACATTAAAGTCAATCGCATAATCTACCTTTACTTGAATATTTATTTTTGCAGTCCCATCGTTTGATTTTCCTTGAGATTTGATTAATAAGCGACCTTTAAATTCTTTCGATACTTTTACCTTATAATGGTTATTAAAAGAGTTGTATTCATACGGTGCAATGTAGAGATCGGCAAGAAATTCTCGGGCAACATACACTTTATCTAATTTACTTAAAATAAGGTTAACACCAGATTCAGCATTTGCAAACGCTTGTTGATTTCGGTAATTATTAGCGATAATTTGATTATCAATAAGCTGTGTTGAAGCCATTTTAACATTAAATACAATGCTTCCCATACTCAGCAATAATATGGTCGTAAGTACTGCAAAGCCTTTGTTAGGTTTAATACTAAGCATAAATTGTTTTATTTAAAATAAGGAAACTCATTTAAGTTTAGAACAAAAACACGAAATGTATAGTGAGATCCGCATTTAAATACTTCATTCCACACCAAGTATGTTTTCAAGCTAAAAACAACAAATTACTTTTATTTTTAATGAGCAGATTGAGCCCAACTTATGCCAACTAGATTAAGTATATGATCTTACTTTTGCGTATAAAAAATAGCTTAATTCATGGCGTAAGCTGGAGCCAGTTCGTGATGCAACCCTTCAATTGCTGCTTTTCTGCTTTGTTATATATTCGAATCAAAAGCCGAAAATAATAGAGACCAACCCATGTTTAGTATTACTCTTCAGGTGCGAACAAACGAAGAGAGATAAACACATGAACTGGGAAGGCAAATTAATATTATTATATTTGCTGATCTGACGTTGTATTTTTACGTCACGTGGGCATAAAGCTTGGTTTTAAACTAAAGGTCGACAGCCCTTGTTTAAGGCTTAGGCACGCCAATGTTACTGCTGGTAGCAATGACATGAAAAATGGGTTGCTGTGTGTTTTTTTGTTTTCGAAGGTGATTTTACGATTGCTGTGTTAGATTTTTGCGAGTGTTGTGCTTAATTTTATATTTTAATAAAAACTTCAAATTTCCATCTTTTTTGATAGATCGTTTAAACTGACTGGTTATCAATATCAACGTTATTACGGATCAAATAGAATATTCCTTCACTGACCGTTTTGTTTTTAAAGATTTGACGATGTACAAGAATTGTTACATTTATTGCTTTTATCCAATCGCAGATCTGAGTTTCTGACTAATCTAATGAATCAATGCGATGAAAACGCCCTTGTGATTTATCTTCTCTACTTAATGCAATTAAATGGTTATTTTTTAATGGGAGAATAAAAATTTCTTTTCATTTTTCATGAATAAATCGGGTGTTTCTAATTAATGAAAATCAACTGTCAGCCAATACGTATCGCCATTTCAGTTGATTTATTACATGCTTTAAGTATGAAGGTTAAGTACTCATTTTTAGTGGTGGTACTCTTTGTTTTTTTAGTTATTGGAACACAACTCTTGAGTATTGGATCTCTTTTGTCATGAGCTTAAAGGCAACTGGGATCCTTGATTCACCAGTATGAAAAATATAATTGAGTTAGTTTATGCCTTTGACTCAGCGACCATACAGTGTGATATAAGTGCCAGTTAATGAGTTCATTTTCATTCGAAAATGGTTAAGAGTGAACAGTGCCGTAGAAGATTAGAACTAGATCATCAGAATCAATTTACCCCCCATCTTTTTTACATTTGCCCACAAGTCAGTCGAAGTATGCTGTTTGTTGGAGTATGAAGCGAATCATTTAATCGTGACTAATATGTCCATTATAGGAGATTCGATAAGCCATTTGCTGTTGTATCGCTAAATGGTGTTACAAGGTGATCAACATAAAGCCCAAATATTTGTTTATCTTTATTCATAGCGATACTTTAAAAGTTTTTAATCTAGCATTTTAGTTTACTGCATAACATCAGTTATTAACAAATTAGCGCTTAACCATTTTGGAATCGGCGATTAAAATACGCTAGCAGTATTCATTTTTTTTATAAATCTAACATTAATTGGTAAACTCTTTTATTTTAATGTAGCATTCGTTTTACTATCAATTAGTGTATAATTCTTTGTGTTAATAATGACTTGCTACTACTTTAGCACATGTTTATTTTCACTGAATAATATTGTTAAGCAAACCTAATGTCATTGATATCAAACAAAAATTAAAGGTAATAACATGAAAAAATGGATCTTTTCGGCAATACTGGTCGCTATATTGTTTTTTGGCACAGTGATTGGCTTTAATATGTTTAAAGCACAAAAAATAAAGGAATATATGGCTAATCGTCCTATCCCTGAATTTTCAGTGACAGTTACAACGGTCAAAGCAAAAAATTGGGAACCTCATCTACGTGCCATTGGTTTCATCGAGCCCAACGAAGGAGTCGGAATAGCTAATGAAGTTCAGGGTACTGTTGTTAGTATTAATTTTAAATCTGGGCAGCACGTTAAAAAAGGTGACGTGCTCATTTCACTTGATAGCACGATTGAACAGGCGAACCTAAAATCAGCTCAAGCAAAACTTCCTGCGAGTAAGCTCAACTACAATCGCATGCGAATTTTATTAAAAAAAGGGTCTATTTCTGAAGGCGATGTTGATACAGCCAGGGCTGATTTTTATAGCTTAAAAAGCCAAATAGAGGCTCTACGGGCGACTATCAATCAACATGATATTGTCGCACCTTTTAATGGCATTGTTGGCCTTCGAAATGCTTACATGGGAAGCTTTCTAAACGTAGGAACAACAATTACCCGCTTAGAAAATCTAAATAAAATGCTTTTGCGCTTTACTATTGCTCAAAATGATTTACATAAAATATACATTGGTCAAAAAATGAATATATTTGTTGATGCTCTACCTCACTCGTCATTCAGTGGAACAATTTCAGCAATTGAGCCCGCTGTAAATTATCAAAGTGGTGTTATTCAAGTCCAAGCAACGATCCCAAATGAAGCACGAGTTTTGCGCTCTGGCATGTTTGCTAAAGCCAACATTGTATTGCCAATTCAAAAAGATCAAATCACCCTCCCTGAAACAGCAATTAACTATACACTGTATGGTGAAACGGTTTATATTTTGACAAAAAAAACCGATAAAAAAAATAAAACGTTTCTTGAGGCTAATCAAAAAATTGTTAAACTAGGGGAAAGTCAAGATACTGACATACATATATTAAGCGGCTTAAGTGAAGGTGATATTGTTGTAACGAGTGGTCAAGTGCGCTTAAGTAACGGTGTGCGTGTGAAAATCATCAAATCCGATATTTTAAATAAACCCGCTAAAATTCCAGCGTTATAAAGAATAAGGATATCTGATGAAATTTACTGACATTTTCATACGCAGGCCCATTTTAGCAATCTCGATGAGCTTATTGATTGTGCTTTTAGGGCTACAAGCCTTAACCAAAATGCAAATACGTGAATACCCCAAAATGATAAATACTGTAATATCTATTTCAACGAGTTATTACGGTGCAAATGCTGATACAATACAGGGCTTTATTACTCAACCGATAGAGCAAGCTATTGCACAAGCTGACAATATCGACTACATAACATCAGAAAGTTATATGGGCAGATCGAGTATAATTGTTCATATGAAGCTCAATACAGAGCCCAATGGTGCATTGGCAGACATGCTAGCAAAAGTAAATAGTGTGCGATCTCAACTACCGAAAGACGCTGAAGATTCAACACTAGATTTAAGCACTGGCTCTTCCTCTTCTGTTATTTACCTTACATTTTCAAGTAAAGATCTCAGCTCAAGCCAAATTAATGATTACCTTGAACGCGTTATAAAACCAAAGCTATTTGGTGTTAACGGTGTTGCTAAAGTCAGTTTATATGGAGGCACAGATTTTGCGCTAAGAATATGGCTAGATCCAGAGCGTATTGCAGGCTTTGGCTTAAGCACTAGCGATGTTGTAAAGATATTAAAAGCCAATAATATTCAATCTGCAATAGGGCAGGCAGTTGGTTATTTTACTCTTTTTAATGGCAATGCAGCAACACAAGTATCGAGTGCGGCTCAATTATCAAAGGTAGTTGTAGCCACAAAGAAAAATGGAAAAATTATTTATCTTAAAGATATAGCACGTATTTCATTGGGAAAAAGCCACGATATCTATCGAGCAATGGAAAATGGCAAAGAGGCAGTCATTGTTGCAATCGATGCGTCTCCAACGGCCAACCCACTGAACATCACAGCGGGTGTTCGCAAGCTATTGCCTGAATTCGCCAAAAATCTTCCGAGTTCAATTAAAATGTCTGTTTTGTACGATTCAACTATCGCGATTAATGAATCTATTCATGAAGTGATTAAAACAATTGTCGAGGCGAGTGTAATTGTACTGATTGTTATGATCTTATTTTTAGGCTCTTGGCGAGCGGTTATCATTCCAATTGTCACTATCCCCCTTTCTTTGATTGGTGTTTTGTGGCTAATGCATATGTTTGGCTTTAGTATTAATCTGATGACATTACTTGCGATGGTGCTTGCAATAGGGCTCGTTGTAGATGATGCGATAGTTGTCGTTGAAAATGTTGACCGCCATATCAAAGCGGGTGAACCCCCCTTTAGAGCTGCCATTATTGGAACGCGAGAAATCGCAGTGCCTGTTATTTCAATGACGATTACTTTAGCTGCTGTATATGCGCCAATTGCAATGATGGGAGGCGTCACAGGAACCTTATTTACAGAGTTTGCACTTACATTAGCGGGTGCGGTATTTATTTCTGGATTTATCGCTCTGACTCTTTCGCCTATGATGTCAAGTTTATTACTAAAAACAAATCATCAACCAAATCGATTTGAGCGGATTGTTGATAGCACTTTAACAAAAATAACCAATAAATATGCTCGATTACTTAATGTAATTATGACGCGTCGACCTGCCATTATTGTTTTCGTTATACTGGTCTTTATTTCGCTTCCTTTATTGTTTAAGTATATCCCTAAAGAATTAGCGCCACAAGAAGATAAAGGTGCGCTGATGTTTATGGCGACAGCACCTTCAAACGCCAATTTAGATTACATTGACAAGAGTATGCGAGCAGTGACTCATTTAACAACGAAATTTGATTCTGTGGCTAGTGACTTTGCGATGGCAGGCATACCAAACTCAAATCAAGGATTTGGTCTTGTTATTATGAAGCCTTGGAGTAAACGAACGCAGACACCCTCGGAGCTTGGACACAAACTGACCCCTCTGTTTAATAAAATCGCCGCAGTTAAAGCTATTCCGTTTCCAATCCCAGAACTCCCAGGATCCTCTGGTGGGCTACCGATTCAATATGTTATGACAACCTCGAAATCATTTGAGAGCTTGATTAAAATTGCAGACGGGATATTAAGCCAAGTACAAAAAAATCCTCATTTTATTTTTTCTGCTGTTGATTTAGCATTCGATTCTGCCACGATGAACATAAAAATAAATCGTGATCGTGCGGGGGCTTATGGTGTCACAATGGAAGATATTGCTAGCACGTTAAGCACACTGCTCAGTGATGGATACATAAACCGAGTCGATCTCTATGGAAGAAGCTATGAAGTGATCGCCCAAGTTGAACGTAAATACCGTTTGTCACCCCAAAAATTAGGGCAATTTTATGTTCGCGCTACAAATGGTGATATGATCCCTTTATCTGAACTCATTACCATCAATGTTGTTGCACAGCCACGCGCGTTGCCGCACTTCAATCAATTAAATAGCGTCACAATCAGCGCTGTACCTGCACCAGGATTTGCAATGGGGGATGCTGTCAACTTTTTTGAAACTTTAAAATTACCTATGGGTTATACTCATAGTTATTTAGGTGAAGCGAGGCAATTTGTAACAGAAGGCAATTCTCTTTACGTCACATTTGTTATTGCGTTATTTATTATCTTTTTGGTACTCGCAAGTCAGTTTGAAAGTATCCGCGATCCGTTTGTAATAATGATCACGGTGCCGCTTGCTATTAGTGGTGCATTAATTGTCCTTGCATGGGGTGCTGCAACGATGAATATTTATACACAAGTCGGATTAATTACCCTTGTTGGTTTGATCACTAAACATGGTATTTTAATTTCAGAGGTTGCTAAAGAAGACCAGATAAATAACGGAGTTGATCGTATTACAGCAGTAAAAAAAGCGGCGACGATTCGGCTACGTCCTATATTAATGACCACGGCCGCGATGGTTGCAGGGTTACTTCCATTATTATTTGCACAAGGCGCAGGGGCAGTTAGTCGATTTGGCATTGGCATTGTCATTGTTGCAGGTTTGTCTATTGGTACACTCTTTACTTTATTAGTACTGCCTGTCATTTACTCATTCGTTGCGAGTAAACATACAAAAATCAAAGAATTTGATGAAAACTTACCGCACAAAATAAAAAATATGGAAGATTAATGCCCTTAAATCCACTATCTAAGTACATGATATTTATTCCCTTATTACCCTTGGTTGTATTTAGTTATACTCACGTGAGGTAAGGTTAAAAGTCATATTGGTAAATTGTGCCAATATTTGAGGAATAAAATTGCCCGTCAGGTGATTAACGACGTTGATCATCTGATGGTAAAATTAAAATGATGATTTTGATCCTAAATAAGTTTTTTTCTATTATATACCCATGTGACGTAAAAATGCCTCATCGAGGTGCTAGCTCAGTCACCAAGGTAAGGCGCAGTATGACGATCTTTCAACAATTAGTTAAGCTATTCATTTTCTGCTAGTTTAAATGAAAAGATACTTAAAATTTAATGGCTCGTCCTTATTGAATATTGCCAATCTGTCATCTTATTCATTAAATACGTTAATTACTTGCCGTAAGTCAAATGATAAATACACATTTAAACTTTACTTGTTTCGATCTAGCTCCCTATTGGGAAAATACTTTCGTTGTTAGGAAGTTTCGAATGATATCTGTTAGACCTTAAACTTCTTGCCTAGCACCTGTTCACCACACAAGTTGCTGAATTTTGAATTTTGAATTTTGAATTTTGAATTTTGAATTTTGAATATTGATGGGTCACGGGTATAGCCATTGAATAATTTACATTTGATGTTTTGGATTGAATGTTCCACCTTCATTGTGATAATCGAGTGCGAGGTTGGGACTGGGCTTGCATATTTAAGGAATATAGGTATATAATTTATAAGAATTTAGAATCTATTTATATGCGCTGATTTTATGATTGGTATTATTGATTCAAGGAAGAAACATGCTTAGATACATTAACAACCTATCCATTCGCTGTAAATTATACGGGCTAGCACTTTTTCCTCTCTTAGGTTTTGTCTGCTTTTCTGGCTACAAATTTATTGAAACATACCAAAATAAAATAGTCCTTGAAGAAATGCTAGTGCTTACCAACTCAGCTTCAAATAGTGCGTTACTTGTTCATGAATTACAGAAAGAGCGTGGGTTATCAGCTGGATACATTGGCTCTAAAGGAATAAAGTTTTCTTCTGAATTGTCTAAACAGCGAGAAATTACGGATAATAAAAGAAAGCAATTAAGCCTGTTTATTAAACAAAATACCTTGCCAAATCATCTTGCTACACTGTTCAAAGAAATAGAAAAAGAGCTTAATAAAGTACCTGCAATGCGGAAATCAATTGACACTTTAGAAGTTAGTTTAAAAGTCGAAGTCGCATTTTATACCCACCTAAATAAATTACTGCTTTCTATTATTGACAATACCGCAAATAAAAATAAAGACACAAAACTCGCGATTTCAGCGACGGCTATTGGCAGCTTTTTGCAATATAAAGAGCGTGCTGGCATTGAACGTGCAATTTTAAGCTCTGTTTTTGCTAATGATAAGTTTACCAATACAACACTTGAGCGATTTATTCGTTTACTCGCTGAGCAAGATGCATACCTTGCCGTATTCAAAGCGCACGCAACTGCAAAAGAGTTGAGTATTTATAAAAAAACACTCAAAAATAAAACAATTACCAACGTAGAAAAATATCGCAAAATAGCGTTAGATAAGCTAAACCAAGGAGGGTTCAAGGTTGATCCTGCAATATGGTTCGCGACCATAAGTGAAAAAATCAACGAATTAAAACAGGTCGAAGTTTCGTTGCTCAATAACCTATACGCTAATAATCAGGAACTTATTAAACAAAAACAACATACGTTAGTATTACTTGCCATGATAACCTTGATCCCGCTTTTTTTTACACTGTTTATTTCATATTACATTGCCAGCCAACTTATTATGGGAATCAATGAAATTACCAATAAATTATACAGGATCTCTTCTAGCAATGACTTAACAGAGCGGATCAAGATTGATACAAAAGAAGATCTTGGCACTATTGCAACGTCAATAAACAACCTTCTTATTCACTTACAAAATATAATTAGAAAGATTCAAGCAGCGTCTAAAAATCTAAAAGAAACATCACTTGAAACTGAAAATAATTCTGAGGTTATTTCACAAAAAATTATCATAGGATCTGATCAAGTTACTCAAATTGTTACCGCGACAACACAAATGAGCAGTACAGTCGCAGAAATAGCAAGAAATGCAATAGAGGCATCAACGGAAACAGAACATGCAACAAAAGAATCAATACAAAGTCAGCTAGAAGTATCTGAAACTATCCACAACATCAATCAACTATCTCAAGACTTAGCGCAAGCCTCACAGCTTATTTTAGACTTGAATCAATCATCTGAACGTATTGCTCAATTTATTAATAGCATCAATGAGATTTCAGAAAAAACAAATTTACTTTCACTAAATGCTGCCATTGAAGCAGCACGTGCAGGCGAAGCTGGCCGAGGCTTCGCGGTTGTTGCAGATGAAGTGCGTGGTCTTGCAGCACAAACAAAAAAATCAACCAATGAAATTGAGTTAATGACTGCAGATCTGCAAAATAAATCAGTTGCCGCGCAGAAGGCAATGGAAAATGGCATCAAAATGATGGATGCAAGCGTTGTCGATACCAAAAATACAGGTGAAAACATTCAACGCATTAATACCAGTATTGAACATATCAACATGATGAATGAGCAAGTGGCTACAGCCGCTGAAGAGCAAAGTTGTGTGACAGAAGAAATAAACCGCAACATGGTTAATATACAAGATGGTTATTCAGACATGCGAGAAAGTTATGAGCAAATCGATATAACAACAAAAAAAGGAAGAATGCTTGCGAACGAGCTAAATGACATCGTGCGACAATTTAAAATTTAGTATGCTAATACTCTGGGTTATTGATCGTTGCTGATATTAAAGTGTACAGTAAAATTGTCTAAGAGATTAACCAAGCAATTAAACAAAATATTTACAAAATTGCCAAGTGTTTCGTTAATTAAACATACCTGAATTCGTGGGAAGCAACACCTTCTGGCGTGGCTATTTTCACACCTAACCCTTGTTAGATCAAGATGCTTTATCAGGCTTTTATTGACGAGGTAAAGGTCATCTCCTTCGGTTAAGTTAACCTTTTCATCTTTTGTATTTGTTCTCTTAGTTTTTCGCGCGCAGTTTGCAATTGTGCTAATTTCGCGGCCTCTTTTGCGATAACAGATTCAGGCGCGTTCCCAACAAATTTTTCGTTGTTTAATTTCGCAGTGACCTTACCTAGATCTTTTGTCACTTTTTCAAGTTGTTTTTTCAGCCGAGTTATTTCAGCATCTACATCAATTAAGCCTGCCATCGGAATAAATAACGCTAGCTCTCCAACAATTGCAGTCGCAGAAATAGGTGTTTCTTCATCAATTGCAATCAAGGTGATATTATCTAAGTTGGCAAGGGCGGCTAAAAAGTCTTTATTTTCATTAAAGCGACGACTATCTGTTGTCGATGCATTTTTAACAAGCAAGCTAAGTCCTTGCCTTGGACTGATATTCATTTCACCACGAAGATTACGAATGGCAAGTATCACCAACTTTACCCATTCAAGATCTTCCACAGCGATTTGATCAACAAGGGTTTCATCATATTTTGGGAAAGCTTCTAACATGATAGTATCACCCCCTTGACCTGTAATACCTTTAATACGTTGCCAAATTTCTTCGGTCATAAATGGTATGATAGGGTGCGATAAACGAACTAATATCTCGAGTACGGTGACTAGTGTATGGCGTGTACCACGTTGCTCTATTTCAGAGCCTTTAACAAGTACAGGTTTAGTGAGTTCTAGATACCAACCACAAAATTGATCCCAGGTAAATTCATATAATATATTGGCAGCAAGATCAAATCTGTAAGTATCAATCGCTTGACAGAAATCTTGAATCGTAGTTTGTAATAACCCGTTAATCCAGCGATCGGCAAGGCTTACTTGCATTGAATTACCTGTGTCATCACCAAAGCCACAAACAGCCTCTTCACTGCTCATCAATACATAACGGCTTGCATTCCATAGTTTATTACAGAAATTTCGATAGCCATCAAGACGAGTCATATCCCAATTTATGTCACGCCCTGTTGATGCCATTGCCGCTAGTGTAAAGCGCAGCGCATCAGTGCCGTGTGCTTCAATCCCTTTAGGAAATGCTTTTCGTGTTTGCTTCTCTATTTTTTTTGCAAGTTGTGGCTGCATCATATTGCCACAGCGTTTTTTAACCAAATCCTCAAGATCAATCCCATCAATCATATCAATAGGATCAAGTACATTTCCTTTAGATTTTGACATTTTATCGCCATTTTCATCGCGAATAAGACCTGTCACATAAATGGTTTTAAAAGGCACTTGTGGCTTATCGTTTTCATCCTTCATAAAATGCATCGTCATCATTATCATACGTGCGACCCAGAAAAAAATAATATCAAAGCCAGTCACTAATACATTTGTTGAATGGAATGTTGCTAAATCAAGACTTTTATTTGGCCAACCGAGTGTTGAGAATGTCCAAAGCGCTGATGAGAACCAAGTGTCTAAGACATCATCATCTTGACAAAGATCAAGACTTTGATCTAAATTGTGCTTTTTACGTACTTCCGCTTCATCACGGCCAACATAGACTTTTCCATTTTCATCATACCAAGCAGGGATACGATGTCCCCACCAAAGCTGGCGTGAAATACACCAATCTTGAATGTCATTCATCCAGCCGTTGTACATATTTTCATATTGTTTTGGTACAAATTTAATATCACCATTTGCAACCGCTTCTTTGGCAGTTTTTGCAAGAGGTGCGACGCGCACATACCATTGGTCGGTTAACATAGGTTCAATAATAACGCCACTACGATCGCCATAAGGGAGGGTTAATGCGTGTGGTTTAATTTTATCGAGTAACCCTAAGTCATCAAGGGAACTCACCACTAATTTACGCGCATCTTCACGCGTTAAACCAATGAATTGACTGGGTAGTGTTGTTGGATAATCTTCGCTTAACTCTCCATTACTATTAAATACTTCAGCTTTTTGACGGATACAAGCATCAAAGGTTAATACGTTGATCATCGACAGATGATGACGTTTCCCAAGTTCGTAATCGTTAAAATCATGCGCTGGGGTAATTTTCACACAGCCCGTACCTTTGTCCATATCTGCGTGTTTATCACCCAAAATAGGAATACGCCGCTGTGTAAATGGTAATAAAATATGTTGACCAATGAGATCTTTGTATCGAGGATCTTCAGGATTGACAGCAACACCCGTATCTCCGAGCATGGTTTCAGGTCGTGTTGTTGCAATAACAATATAGTCTTTCGCGTCTAGAGTTTTAGCACCATCGGCTAATGGGTAGCGAAAAAACCACATGAAACTTTGCATATCTTTGTTTTCTACCTCTAAATCAGAAATCGCGGTGTGTAATTTAGGATCCCAATTTACAAGGCGTTTACCACGGTAGATAAGCTCGTCATTGTAGAGCCGAACAAACACTTCTTTTACCGCATGAGACAGACCATCGTCCATTGTAAAACGTTGTCGCTGCCAATCGACAGACGCCCCTAGACGGCGCATTTGTTTTGAAATATTACCGCCAGATTCGTTTTTCCATTGCCAAATCTTTTCAATAAAGGCGTCACGACCTAATCCTTGACGTGTTTGTCCGGTGTCTGCAAATACTTTACGTTCTACAAGCATTTGCGTTGCAATTCCTGCGTGATCAGTACCCATTTGCCAGAGCGTATTTTTGCCCTGCATACGTTGGTAACGAATGAGTGTGTCCATAATAGTATCTTGGAAAGCATGCCCCATGTGCAAGCTCCCTGTGACATTAGGTGGCGGGATCATAATACAATAGCTTTCTTTGTGGGTATTACCATGTGGTGTAAAGTAGCCTTTTTCTTCCCATTTCCGATAGTTTTTTTGTTCAATATCATGGGGATTATATTTCTTGTCCATCGTATTAATCTACTTTGTGAGTTGAATGTTTTATTTCAACATTAGTGGTTGAAAGAATATGTCCTAGTTTTTTATAGGTGGTGTAGCGTTGTCTTGCTTGAATTTTCAATTGCTCATCAAATGGAACAAAATCAATAACTTGTTGAAAATGATTTGAAAATTTTGGGGCTTGCAAACTTAAATTAATTAAAACTGAACAATAATGTGTTGGTGCTTGCCAACTTATTTCTACAGGAGAGCCATAACTTGGGCCCTCCCCAAGTAGGTTGTGAGGAATAAAACTGTCCCCATCAAACTGCCAAAGGTATTCATCAATGTTAAACGCGTCTTGCTGATCATCGGTATAAATAAATACTTTTTGATTGTGTGAATAATAAAAACTTGCTATAGAACAAGCCTGTACAAAATGAGCAGGCATACTGTGACACTCACCGTGCATTTTTTCATCAATAATATAAAAGTTGGCGTTGCTCATCTCACTATACCCATGTAACGTAAAGGTGAAAAATCAGCAAGGAAAATTTTAACAAGTGACTAGGCTTAAAATTAAAGCCTAGTCATTCTAAATCGAAATTTTATATCGACGTAGATTAGTGCAATTTGCCTTGCGCGGTAGGGCTTTATGTCACATCGGCATATACCTTTATGAATCGTTTTTTTTGTCCAAGGTTTTATTGATAATAAATTGCGTTAACAGTGACACCGGCCGACCAGTTGCCCCTTTGTTTTTACCACTTACCCAAGCAGTACCTGCAATATCTAGATGCGCCCAAATATATGCTTTGGTAAAACGTGAAAGGAAACATGCCGCGGTAATTGTTCCTGCGGAAGGACCACCAACATTTGCCATATCAGCAAAAGGACTTTTGAGCAGATCTTGGTATTTGTCATCCATTGGTAACTGCCATGCCTTATCACTTGATTGATTAGATGCCACAAGTAATTCATGCGTAATACCTTTGTGAGGAGAGACTAACGCACTGATTTCATGTCCTAATGCGCTAATACACGCACCTGTGAGTGTTGCAATATCAATTACACATTCCGGTGTAAAACGCTCCGCATAAGTAAGCGCATCACACAAAACTAAACGACCTTCCGCATCGGTATTTAACACCTCTACAGTTTGACCTGACATGGTTGTTAAAATATCACCCGGACGATATGCTTTACTGCTTGGCATATTTTCTGCGGCGGCTAAAATACCAATGACATTTATCGCTAAGTCTAATTCTGCAACTGCTTGCAGGGTGCCAAATACGCTTGCGGCGCCAGCCATGTCATATTTCATTTCATCCATAGCAGCTGGTTTTTTTAATGAAATACCGCCTGAATCAAATGTTAAACCTTTACCGACCAATACGACAGGTTTTTGATCACTTGTACCCCCATTATAGTGGATCACTGACATATACGCAGGGTTTACGGAACCTTGTGCAACAGCTAAATAACTGTTCATTTTAAGTTCGCTCATTTGAGCAATATCGAGTATTTCGGTTGTTATTTTGTCAAAACGCATCGTAAGTGCTTGTGCTTGCTTTGCGAGATAACGTGGTGTACATACATTCGGCGGCATGTTAGCCAAATCTTTACATATGCTCACACCTGATGATACCGCATTTGCGTGCCTTAATGCGAGCTCTGCCTGTTGTAAATCTTTTCGCATAGAAACATTAAAAGTAAGTTTGCGCAGTGGGCGACGAGTATTCTTTTTATGTGTTTTAAATTGATCAAAGCGATAGTTAAGGTCATGCGCCGTTTCAATTGCTTGTCGCACTGCCCAATAACTATCTCGCGCATTAACATGTAATTCCGAAAGAAAGCAAATGGCTTCACGCGCACCTGTATCGTTGAGCGTTAAAACTGTTTTTCTAATAATTTGCTTATAGTGTTTTTCGGTGAGCTCTCGTTCTTTCCCACAACCAACTAACAAAATACGCTCACTTAATATATTAGGAACATGATGTAAAAGTAGCACTTGACCAATTTTTCCTTCAATATCTCCTTTGCGCAGTAATGCATCTAAATAGCCCTCACTAAGTTTATTGAGGTCCTCGCCTGCACTTGACAAACGACGAGACTCAAATACGCCGATTACGACACAAGCGGTACGTTGTTTTTCTGGACTGACATTTTTGACTAAAAATTCCATAATGCTCCTTAAGCCTATAAATGTTATCTTATAGGCAGTGAAAATATATTTTCATGTTCCATGACCAATTGTGTTATTGTTTAAAAATTTGCATTTAATTATCCTCACTTTTATATAAAATGTATAATAATATTTCATAGCTTAGATGCACGAAGAAAACTAAATGTGCTGATGCTATACAAGGTATTAATTTTAGCGTAATTAAATGTTTAATTACATAGCTTATTTCACATTGGAGAATTAAGTGATACTTCGTCGTTACTTAATGCTTGAAACATTTAAAAGTCAAGCGGGTATACTCTTTGTCTTAGTACTTATATTCGTAAGCCAAAAATTTATAGTGATCCTAGAAAAAGCAGTAACTGGAGCTATTTCGCCAGATATTGCTGCCATTTTACTTTTTTTAAACCTTCCTGTGCTCAGTACGCTAATATTGCCAATTAGCTTTTATTTAGCCATTTTATTTGCACATGGGCGTTTACATGGTGAAAGTGAAATGGTTGCGATGATATCGTGCGGATATAGTCCAACTAAAGTCTTAAATGCGACATTGGTTTTGTCTTTTTTCACTTTCGCCTTTGCTACATTTAACAGTTTATACCTTGTCCCTACCGCAGAAAATAAAATAATTAGTGTAATTCAACGAGCCCAATCTGACGCAGGGATGGCAACCTTAATTGAAGGCCGTTTTCATAGCGTAGCCCACAACGGTAGCGTTATCTACGTCGAAAAATATGAAAGAAACAAAAATTTCACAAAAATATTTGCTGCATACTGGCCAACAGCCAAAGACAAAGCACCTTTTGTGTTAACTGCCTTATCAGGAAATGCTGAAAGCCGAAAAGACGGTACTTGGTTGACGTTGAACAATGGTCAACGTTATGAAGGTATTGTAGGTCAACATAAATATAATGTTGCACAATTTGAACGTTATGAGGTACATATCGCCAATCGTGAAGTGGAAAACAAAAAACGGCGTGCTGAAGCTTTACCAACCCTTGCATTATTAGGGGGCAATGACCCGAAATATATAGCTGAATTACAATGGAGGATCGCAATCCCTTTATCTATTTTCTTTTTAACTTTTGTTGCCGTGCCCATGGCAATAGTCAATCCAAGAGAAGGTCGTTATTCTAAATTATTTTATGCCTTGCTTTTGTATCTAACCTACTTTTTATTACTCAGCACCTCTAAAAGCTTCATAGAAGATGGTTACATGCCAATTTTAACTATTTGGCCGGTGCAAATTATATTTTGGGGAATTGGTTACTTGTTGCATTTGAAATCAATAGGAACATTTACACGTAAGTTAAAGATCAAGGAAAACGAAACTAAATGATAATGGGGATTTTAGATCGCTATATTGGAAAAGTTATTTTTTATTCTACCTTTTTAAGCTTGTTGGTCTTGATGGGGCTTAGTGCCATCATTAAATTTGTAGAACAAATGGGAAATATCGGTGAAGGTAATTATAGTGCTATTGATGCGCTGTACTTTGTTATATTAAAAATGATATTTGAATTACCTATTTTTTTTCCAATGGCAGCACTCATTGGTGTACTACTCGGGCTTGGTCGCCTTGCAAGCAGTAGTGAATTGCTCGTAATGCAGGTATCAGGCATGTCTAAATTAAGAATTGCAATGTCTGTATTAAAAACGGCTATCCCAATGATACTTGCAGTGATGTTTATAGCAGAATTTATCGCACCCATTGCCGATAAAAAAGCTTATTCATTTCGTGATGAAGCACGTTATGGCGAGGCAAGCGTTAGTAATCATTATGGCTTATGGGTTAAAGATGGTAATAATTTTGTTAGTATTGAACGAATCAATAGTAATGCCAAATTATTTAACATACGCATGTATTTATTCGATGACAAAATGAAACTTAAATCTTCACTGTTTGCGAGAGAAGGGTTTTTTAAAGGCAATTACTGGGCACTTACCCGTACCCGTCAAACGTTATTTTTAGGTAATAAAACACAAGTGATGAATCAAGATGAATATGATTGGAAAACACCCCTAACCCCCTCTAAATTACAGGTTATTTTAACCGCGCCTGAAAAAATGTCGATCCGAAATATTTATAGCTATGTAAAATATTTGGAACATAACAATCAAGATGCCAGCCGTTACTGGATCACTTTTTGGCGTAAATGCTTCTTTCCGTTCACTGTTGTTGTCATGATGCTATTATCTATATCATTTATTTTTGGTGGCTTACGCACGGTATCAATGGGGAGTCGTCTTATTTTGGGGATCGCAAGTGGATTTACATTTCATGTATCAGGAAAGTTATTTGGCCCCTTTAGTCTTGTTTTTCACTTGCCACCAATATTAGGGGCAATATTGCCAAGCATATTAGTGCTAATAGTTGCCATTTATTTACTAAATAGACAAAGTTGATAACAATAATGCCCATTTTACCATACAGATGATGTAATTTGAAGTAACTTAAATCTACTGGTATTAGTCTTTATCGGTGCTTTTGTCTTCATCTATACAGCACATTCCCTTAGATCCTTTCCGATTATTTAGCGCCTTGCTTAATACCACAACTTCACATTCTGCCCATAAGTCTTGAAACGCATTACGACCTTGAAGAAAGACTAAAAAGTTACCTAAGCCAAAAGCAGAAGTACCTAAACGGATCAGAGACTGCATGATACTTATATTACTCCCATCACTGTTTTGAACACGTAATCGCCACGCTTTCATGCCTATGGTTTGCCCTGCTTTCGTCCAAAAATAACTAAAAAAACCAGCAATAATAAATGCAAGATAAATAATAAATATACTATTTTTAGATAAATAATCAGCCGTATCTCGATAAGCCGATAAATCAAGAACCCCTTTTTTCTGTGCAATAACTACAGCACCTAATGCGATAACCGTGGCAAGCATTAATAAGGCAATCAGTACCATCGCATCATAAACATAAGCGCATAAACGCCTAAAAAAATAGGCACGAGGGCAATCTTGATATTGTTCCTGTAAACTAACTTGTACTTTTTTTCTTATGTTTTTTTTTGACATCATGCACCTTTTATAATCAAACTAAACTGAACTCAGGTAAACGAGTTAATTAAGGTCTGCAGTATAGCAGAAATTATACACAAACAATCAAGAAAAGCATCAAACAACTTGAACGAAGGGCGAAGCTCGGTATAATATGCACATGTGATCATCAAGATGAAGCGCCTACAAGGCAAACGATGTATGAACGCAAGCTATTAAACAGAACGATAGTTGTTCCATTTAAAAACCCTACATCGCAAAAATAACTTATTTTAAATATTCTGCTTAGTATAAAACACGGTGGTAAAAAATAGTGATTGTCCTTAAGGTGAAATTGGTAGATACACTAGATCCAAAATTTTTCGAGTCTTAAAGGAAAGCTTCTTGTTTTTTGAGTGTTTGTTTTCTATTATACAGTTTATTTATCGTTATTGAGTGATATAATAATCTAATATTTCGAATTGGTAGCTTGCTTATTAAGTGCTATGCAGCATTGGTGAGTCTGTTTATGCAGCTCTTTTAATCTGTATGGTTTGTGTAGTATGCGGGATTGGTGGAATCGGTAGACACGGAAGATTCAAAATCTTCTGCCGAAAGGTGTGCGAGTTCAAGTCTCGCATCCCGTACCACACAGACTTTTATTTATAGTTTTTCTCATTCAATAGAAACATTTTCTTGCTTTAAATTTCAATTTAATAATACACTTTCACTGATAATATTCACTTTTTTTAAATGCAGGGTATATACCTATGTTACTTTATCAAATATTATAATAACGTTAGACCTCAATTAACATTAACTTATTTATACGTTTGAATGACACAGCTAGTGCATTTTAATCGTCAATTCCAAAAGGGTTTAACGCTAATCGTCATTTAAGCCTGTCATCTTTTTTACCTGCCATACTTGTCTTTTAGGTTTCATTTTGTTTGAATAATGCCATTGACATTTTGGAATGATGTTGAAAATTAATTGGCATTGCCATTGCCATTGCCATTGCTCTTTTCGTCTTCGAGATCCATCTTGTCTATACCCATGACATCACAGCCAGTTACTTTAATTAAAGATTCAATCTCATTCGTTTTTATACGACACATAACACGAGCAATAGTGTCATGTGTCGGTATTCCATGCTCGAAAGAGTGGTATCGCCAAAGCCAGTTTAACTTTAAATGCCTAAATCTTCGGATCCTGTCAGCCATTAGATCCAAACATCACTGAGCTAATTGAAAGGCGTAATAATAGCTATTAGATTATTTTTTATAGTGTTCAATTATTAGGCGACAATTAACTT
>JAGLDN010000107.1 GCA_023145575.1 Psychromonas sp. | reverse complement strand
TTAATTTAATTCACTTGAATAATAGGCCAAGAAAGATGCTATTATTTATAACATCATTTGAAATGATGAAAAAACTTATGCCGACACTAGTGGCATAACGATTATGCACGTGAGGATTGAATCTGCAATATGATAGAACCACTTCAGGATGACAGTATCTATAATGCTGTGCTACAAGCCAAACTTGAGCGCCAAGAAAATAAAAGATGTACGTATTTTAAGGCTAACTTGTTTGCTGTGCCAAAACTATCTGGTCGATCTGGCGATAAAAAAGTGGGTTACACCTATATATCGCTCAATGAATTTAATCATGCCGAACTAATTAACATAAGGCATACATTACGGACTATCTCAAACGTGACAGCGGTAATAATTAAAATAATGGATAGTTTCCCAGAAAGTTTATATGAGTGCGATGAATCCGAATCTGAGATAATTGATACTACAGATAAATTTTTAATAAATAATGCAGATATGCTGACGATGAGAAGAGTACATGAACTTTTAACTTGTCCCACATTAAAAATTTTACTGATTGATAGACGAGAAGACATGACGCCTTCGCACATCGTTTTATATTTTGGTGAGCCTGTTGTCAATATTTGTCGCGAATTTAATGTGTATGAAACAGAAAAACCTAAATGTATCATGGCGGGGCTTACAGGGGCTCCAATATATGTGAATGGAACTTTTCATCTTAATCATGATAATCTTAGTAGAATGAAAATACTTTTTCCTTCTATTGTCGCAACCGCGGTTTCTGAAATAACCGACGTAACTATGGCTGATGGTAGCACTCACGTTATTCTACCTAACACCCATCGACCATTTTTCAGTGGTACCGCTGAAATTTTTGGAAAAATGGCACAGAAACTAATTATGGAAGACGAATATTTTGGTACTTTTGAATAGTTTAAAGTTAACGTTTATACCCCTGTGAGGTTTATCCTGAAGTATCATGGTTATAAACAAGTCAAATACAACGTGCTGGTCTTGGAATACCTGCTATTTTTGTGGCTTGGCTCGCAGGCCCACCTGGAAACAATCGATATAAATACCGTGTGTTAACTTTATCTTTTCCATGTTCACGTTGCAATGCTTTTATGAGTGTTCTCATTGCAGGTGAGGTATTAAATTCGATATAAAAAGCACGAACAAAATGAACAACTTGCCAGTGTTCATCACTTAAAGTAATCGATTCTATTTGTGCTATATGTACAGCAAGCTTTTCATTCCAAATTGTTGAGTCAATTAAATAACCTTGAGGATCTGTTTGAAATTGCTTACCTTCAAATATCATGGTGTTTTATTTTAGCGGTTGTTTGGGAATTTAGTGCTTGTAAAAGCACATGTATGTCAAACGCAGTAAAGGCTATTAACCTAAGTTGTTCAATAATAAGAAGAATATCTGCTGTCTGATCTACTTTACATTCATCAAAATCGTCATGTACGAGTGCGTTTGTGGGCATTGTTGGATCTTTTTGCACTTGTAAGGGTAACTCAATTTGTTGAACCGTTAATTTCAATAGTTTTTTTAGTGGTAAATTATCATCGAATTTTTTAATGAAATGGCGGTGGGATGACAGAGCAGAAATATAGGATACAAGTGCATCAGTCCGATTCACTAGTGTATAGGTTTCTTTATTAAGTGTTTGTTTATACTTAGGCTCTAAAAGCGTGTGCTGCCACGCCGTCGTTAATACGGCATTTGCTTGAAAGATTTTAAAGCGTACATGTGTAAATTTATAAGAATTGTTTACACCCAATCGGTATTGATCAATAATTTGTGTTAAATAATGTTTGCTTTGTTGAAGCACTTTTTGAACGAGTTTTGGTGAATGTGATGACTCCCATTCAGGCATTATAAAGGTGATGGCCAAAAAGCTCAATAGACTGCCAAGCAGTGTTTCTATGATACGATATGGTAGCATCTCAAAACCTTGAGGGGTTAAAATATTAAAAATCAAAGTAACTAATAAGGTAATAAATATGACGGATAAAGCATAATTCGTTCGTAAATAGCAAAAAAATAAAAATGCACAAGACACCAACAAAATAACGTCAACCATGACGTTATCTACGACTAATAATAGGGGGTATGCAATCAAAATCCCTGTTAAAGTACCAATTGTACGTTGAGTAATGCGTTTGCGCGTTTCACTAAAACTTGGTTGACAAACAACAAGCACGGTAAGTAATAACCAAAATCCATGCGCCAAATGGAGACTTTTTTGTAATATAAAGGCAATTAAAAGACTTACACTAATCCGAACAGCGTGCTTTAATGATGGATTACTTGCTGTGAATGCTTGCTTTAAAGTGTGCCAAGCCGATTTAATTGCCGGCACAAAACCAGAATTAGTTAAAGCATTAGTCTTTTTAATACTAATAGCAGGCAATTCAGAAGTCCGTGTAGTACTTGCCAAAAGTAATAATGTATTGATGTTATTTAAATTGTCATAAATCGCCTTGAGCCCAAGTCGTGCTTCATTATTCTCCTTATTGTTACTTAATCGCTTATCTAACAGTATTAATTGATCAGCAAGGGCACAAATAGTCCACTTTAATTGCCTACTGTGTTGGTATGCTGTGTGATTACTGATGGAAAGCCCAAGTTGATAGCAATCATTACTCATTTGAGTAATTAGCTGATAATAACCTTCTAATATTTGGCTGCTCTCAAAGATACTTTCTAAATGACTAAAAATAAATTGGCTTGCAGTTGTCATTTCATGAATTTGTTCGGCTATAAGCCAGTATTGATTTAGCTGTTGTAGCTTTTTTTTCTTCTTTTTAGTTGCATTGTGATGTAATTCAATTGATAGTTTGGCATTTGCCATTCGCTCGACAATAGGAATGTTTCTGATAGCGAGTTGTTGACGAATATTGAGCCGTCCTGTTTTTGTTCTTCCTTCACTTGCATTAAATAATGCGGCTTTTTGATTTTGATAACGCGAAATTGCAAAATACAATTGAGCAATTTGCTCCTTTAATGAAGTATAAGGGTTATATATATTCCAAAAAACAGCAAAAATAACATACCATAATGCACCTAATGAAAGCATTATAGGATTCTCGTACCAACCAGTTTGATTTGAGTATCCGATCATCGTATTAATTGCAATTAGAACGGTACCAAAGCCAATTTTTGTATAGTGATTACCATAAATTGCAAGCATCATAAATATAAAGGTAGAGGAGAAAAGTCCGATGGCAAAAAGAAATGGATAAGGCATTAGCAACTCAACGCTTGCCGATGCAATAAAGAAACAGCCAATAATCATAGGAGTGACTTTCAAGCGACCTTTTGTATTGTCATCAACCTCAACAAGCGCTGATACGATGATCCCGAGACATAATGAAATTGAATTTTGAAATGTTGACTGTATAAAAAAAGGTATATGCATTGATAATATAAAGGGAATAAAAGCAAACAACATGGCGATAAGTACACGAAAACCTGCGAGTATATCCGAATCTGAAATAATTTTTTGAAGTGTAGATTTAGCTATATTTGTCATAAATTATAATGGTGAAGTAATATGAGTATACATATATGTTTCTATTTTAGTTAATATGAGACTAGAGCATACTACTGATATTATAAAATGCAAAATAAGTATGAAGAACTGCATAATAAGATTACGATAAATCACTAAATTTTGCAATAAACTAGACTCGCTCGTCAAGAAGTGATCAAATAGGCTCTTGAGCTAATAAAATAGCGTATTTTATTTAAGCTTTTTCGATGTTTATGAATCAGATATAACTTTTTTAAACTATCATAACATCATTATGTAAGTTATTGCTTTATTTGTGTTACATCGTTTTTCTTGGTGATTTGCTATATTTTTTATTTTAGAAAGGAACGATTCAACCGCCACGCGCATAATCGTTACACCACTAGCGCTAGTATACCCATGTGACGTAAAAATGCAATTTCAGCAAGGCAAATAGTGCCAAGCTGCTAGGCATAAAATTGCCCTGTCGATGATTAACTACGTTAATCACCAAAGATCGAATTAAAATAAAGACTTTAATTCTTAACGCATTGTTCTACGTCGACTTGTTTATCAACAGTAAGTTTTAACTTTGTTGATTGACACCAGCTGCCGTGCCCTTCGGGCTTTAACTCGGTTTTTTTATAAAAAAAGACACTGCTTCGTTATAACATTCGAAAATAGAGTAACCAATAAATCATAAATATACCTTCGTTAATTCTACCGACAAATGATTAGCGTAGCTAATCGTTGATAGGTCGAATGTTATGCCTTGCTCTTATGCTCGAGCTAATGCCTCACAAAGCTTTGTGAATTGACAAGGGTATATACTCGTTATCTTGACTCGCATTTTATGGTGATAGGCTGACCTGTTATTAACTGATATATTACTGTGCAAGATGGATCTCGTAGTGAGTAAATGACTTGGCGTTTAGGCTAACTGGTCAAGTCATTTAATAAGGACTGGTCAACTTAATTTTCGCTGAGGATCCGTAATTTTAACCTTTCCAATAAATTGCTCCTATATAAGGTACCTACTTTAGTAGGTTCAGGTAAGCAATGGTAGACTTCTTCATCTTCGTCCTCTATTACAAATCCGAACCAATTGAAGAGTAGGTTGCGTTCATAGTTCATTTGGGATTGATTATTAATGATCATGTTACGTGGCATGTTACAGTTTTTTTGCATTGCCATGTAGGGCGCTCCTATAACGAAAAAAACCATGGCGGAATAAAGCGAGAATATTAGAGCATTTCTTATTATATCTGTTTGTAAATCATCTTCATAAACAAGATAGGCACAGCTAAAAGATGATACATGAGGGAAAATAATTTCAATGCCTGGGTCGTAGTGATGATCGTCGAGCAAATGATGAGCAGGGAAACCGGAAAGACATAACGGAATAGGGTGTCTTTCAGTTACAGTTTCTAAAGGTTCACCACAGGCCCAAAGTGCAGCCTCCTTAGCCTCTCTAGGATCACGCATGTCAACAAAGGTTATATCGCGACCTTTGTTAATGAGCGCATCATTAACTTTTTTCGCTAACTTTTTTACAAGATGAAACTCAGCGCTGTTATACCGATCGGCTCTAGTTTCATTCAAAATGTCGAGAAAATATTCTGACAAATTGACTACTTTTTTTACGAGAAATTTTAGTTTCAATTTTTCATTATAGCGAAATTGAGTCGTTGCTGCATATCCATAATACTTAATTTGTTGAAAACGCACATTTATCATGGTTGGCTTGTAATTATTTGCATATCCATACCTCTATCATTTGAAAAGAGTTGACAGTTTTTTTATAGTTTCCATGACCAATATGGGAGCAAGTTAAATGCTTGATCATGGAGTATTTGCCTTTTTGAACCATCATTTTTAAATGTTGTTTTTTTTATTAACGTTTGATCAATTATTTTTTAACACCAGTCTTCACAGCAAAGAGAAGAGAAGAGAAGAGAAGAGAAGAGAAGAGACTTAATCGGTCACCTATCCTCAAATTAAGAGAGATTTTGTGGCGTTATTCGAGCCTTAATTTTTATAGATATAATATTATCAGCTTTATAAATTATTTTATCCTTTCTTTGATTTTAAAGCCATATAATTATATCACTCTATGGGAGTGTTTTCATGACATATTTTATTTGACTCTTTTAAGTTATGTGCGCTTGCTACTTCGAAATGCAAAGTCAGATCGGTAAATTGTAGAAAGTAGCGAGGAATAAAAATTTCTCTCGATCATTAACTACGTTAATCACCAAAGATCGAATTAAAATAAAGACTTTAATTCTTAACTGGTTATACCATTTAGTGGTCAACTAATTCTGGCCACACCTCCGTATTCAAGCACATAATTACGCTCAGATTGATTAGAAGTTACCCCACCTTTAAACCAATGTGGTGCAAAGTCTGCTCATCTTGGAAAAATATTTAGCAATAAAGCTGCATTCTTAAAGTGTGCTCAACAATTATAATCAAAATACCCCGATGCAACCCTACATTTTGTCTTTGAGGCTGGATCCTGTTGCTATTGGATTTATCGTTTATTAACAAGTATTGATCATTGTTGCTATGTTATTGCACCCTCACTTATCCTTTAAAAGCCAGGTGGTAGGACGAAATGAATAAGGTAGGCGCTACTAATCAACATATTAGTAATCCACGAATATCAGCATGATAACTGACGAAATTACTTGCTTCATTCTATGTGTTAACTCACTCAATATAAGAGTAAACACATGGTTCTAAAATTAATAAACAAGGATCAGTGAATTTAACTTAACGTGGCGTGTAATACCAGCGTCTAGTTGTAAGGCTATTTTAGTCTGGCTCATACCGCTTTTATTAAGGACGAAAAATTGGTATCTTAGTGACTCAGTTAGTTGTGTATACTCTTTCATTATTTGCATCTCTTGTCCGAGGAAAAGTAATGAAGACATACTCATCTGACCACTTTTCCTACTTATTTGAGCTATGCACTTGATCATTGAATCTATGTATCACTGATTAAGTACCTAGCCGTTAAATGAGTATAAAATAATCATAAAGAGAAAACTAATGTCGGCACAAATTATCGATGGAAAGTTAATTTCAGCTAAAATTTTAGATAAAGTTGCAGAAAGTGTGCAACAACGTATCGCACAGGGACAGCGGGCTCCAGGACTTGCTGTTATACTTGTTGGTAGTGATCCCGCATCAAAAATTTATATTGATAGCAAACGTAAAAACTGTAAAAAAGTCGGCTTTATTTCAAAGTCTTTTGACCTGCCTAAGACGACACCGCAGCAAACACTGCTTGATTTAATTGATGAATTAAATGCAGATAAAACGATTGATGGCATACTTGTACAATTTCCATTACCAGAAGGGATTGATCAAACCGTTGTGATTGAACGCATTGATCCGAGTAAAGATGTTGATGGGTTTCACCCCTATAATATAGGTCGCTTAGTACAACGTATTCCATTGTTACGAGCGTGTACGCCACGGGGTATGATGACAATGCTTGGAGAGATTGGCGTTAAAACGCATGGAAAGCATGCTGTTATTGTAGGATCATCTAACATTGTTGGGCGTCCAATGACGCTGGAGTTATTGTTAGCAGGATGCACCACGACCAATTGCCATCGATTTACTGTTGATTTAGAATCGCATGTAAAAATGGCTGATATTTTAGTAGTGGCGCGTGGAAAAGCGAACTTTATTCCAGGGGAGTGGATAAAAAAAGGGGCTGTTGTATTAGATGTTGGGATTAATCGTTTAGAAGACGGTTCGATAATCGGAGATGTGGATTTTGAAGGTGCCAAAAAAAAAGCAGCTTGGATTTCACCTGTTCCTGGCGGTGTTGGGCCGATGACCGTGGCAACATTGATGGAAAATACACTTTATTCTTGTAATAATAGTGATAAATAACTGTTAAATTTTACTTTTTAGTCATGTTGTTCTATATTTATATTAAGATGTTAATAATATTATAAAGTTACTCAATAAAAATGAGTTGATTCAGGGTGAAAATTCTAGGCTTTTAAGTGATTCACTTGCTTTATCATCTAACAGAAAATTAAATGAAATACGTGGTTCCCAAAGCTCTTGAGAATACTTTCAATGTAAAGCACTCATTTTAAGTAGTAAGCCTAATAAGTTTATTTACTGCAATTTTTATTAATATCTTCAATCCTTCGCATATTGAAGTTTACAACCTAAATTAGTTAAAACGGAAGTGTATGTCGGTTAATAATATTTCACCTATTAAAAAACCCATAACACCGCACCTTACAAAAGAGCCGGTGTTAAAAACAGCTGAAAAAAATAAAGATGTACTTCCGCTTGTCACTCAAAAAAATAATATATCTACTTCTTCCATGCAACTTCCTAAAAATCAAGACCGTAGTCTGTATGAATCTCTTGGCTATGATGATCCCTCTCCTCAACAGCGCAGTGCGGTGAATGAATACATAAAAGTATCGCATCAGCAACAACGTGACGAAATTTCTAGGACAATGGGCTTCCATTTTAGCGTTTAATTGAAACTATTTTAAGTAGCATGGGTATATCGCAATCTAGGCGTTATCACCTATTTTTTTATTGAATATCTTTATGCAATCTAAATTCTGGCATAAGTAATGCCAATTGCAATAAATATCTTTTCTATTTTACAGCTTTAAATAACTGGCAGATTCAACCCACAAATGCATAATCGTTAAGCCACTACATTCTGCATAGATAGAGCCTGAATAGTGGTGATGTAAATCACCTCCCTTTGGCATTAGAATTAAAAACAAATTTAGTTTGGCTACATTTACAGGGTATTCATTGATAGCGCTTGAATAGAATTTTTCAGTATTTTTATAATGCTCAATATCAGATCTATCATATTTTTGGTTATCATTACCCGTTGTTTTTGCATGTGAATTTGAGTAGGTACTACTAACAGCCATACTAAAAATAATTAATAAAGTTTTTATTAATTTCCTTTTTATTAACTGATGTTACGCAGTAAACTAAAATTTAATATGAAAATATGAAAATATGAAAAACTGAAAAACTGAAAAAGTGTAGCTATGAATAAAAATAAACAAATATTTGAACTGCATATTGATTACCTTGTAACATTATTCAGCTACACAACTGCAACTGGTTTATCTAATCTTCTCGATGGAGAAATTAGTCACGTTCAAATTATTCGTTTTTTATCCAAAAGGCAGTTTAGCTCAGCCGATTTATGGAAAAATGTAAAAAAAGACATGCGTGAAATTGAATCTGATGAACTCGTTTTAATATTTGATGACACGGTTCAAGCATAAGCACTTTCGAATTAAAACCAGCCTAGTAATTGGCACTTTATCATACTGTTGTTCGTTCCGTTAAAGGTATTAACTTGCTTAATTGCATTTATACCCATCACACCTGAATATCCTCGTTTCAGGACACCTGAATGATTCATGTTCAAGGCACAATCCTCCCTTCGGTAGGATAAAAAAATACTTTAACCCTCTGTTGTTATTAATTTTTTGAGTATTGCAAAGAAAAAGATGATTTACTCAGTTCTCTCCAAAGGCCGAGTTTTAAGGGCTTATATACCCATGTGACGTAAAAGTGCAAATTCAGAAAGGCAACTAGTACCAACCTGCGTTGTTAAAAATCTCTGTGTAGAATAACTACTTAGGAATGAAAGTTTTTTTTAATTCTTCCATCAGGTGATTAACACAGTAAATCATCGAGAGTGCAATTTTATGCCTAGGACCTTGGTACTATTTCCATTGCTGAATTTGCACTTTGAAGTAACATGGGTATAAGTCTTAAAAAAAAATTAGCAACATTTGATTTAAAAACGAAGATTTATATCAATAAACAAAAAATCTTGGATTCAATTCCAAGTGTTTAATGAGGCTATACAAAAACTCATATTCAGCCTGCATTATATAAAATAAAAAACCACAACAACTTACATCTAACCGATATTCAATAACACAACTTATGTTATGTATCACTGGACTTCTGCCAATATTCTATGAATATTCAGCCATTTCGTTATGTATCCAAAAGTTAAGTGAAAAGGCTCATAATAATACACTGAAGCCTTTCTATTTGTTTAATTTTACAGTAGCTCAGGTCGGCGGCAATACAGTAAACGCCTAGCTACAATTGGGGCTGTTTTTTGTAATATCACTGTAAATAAAGGCATGAATAAATTCACGCTGCGTTCAAGAGAATGTGAATGCACAATGATCCATGCATTGCCTAGTTCACAATCATAGAGAAGTTAAGAAATAGCCTTCATTAAAGATAGGGGTGAAGATCTAACGTGAAATAATCCTCCCTGCACGCCTCAATAAACCGATTTATCACTCAATTTAAACAATCCACTTTTAAAAACAGAATAATTTATTGAATATCAAACAAATGTGAATTAATGTGTATTTTATTTTAAATAAAGTGGGCTGAAAAAAAGTAATTCTACAGCCTCGTTAAAAGTTTAGTAAAGGGAAATAGCCATTTACATCTACTTACGCCTTGAATTAAGCTATTTTTTTTGCGTTAAATTTAGATTACATACTTTATGTAATTAGTATAATATTATTTATTTTTTCAAAATAATATTTTCTTTTAAAATAACTTTCAAATTATAAGATAATATAAAATTTTTAATTTGTTTTATCATCTTATTATTCTCTGATATAACACGTTTATTTTTTCAGAAGGCTACCTGCTATGCTTTATAATATTTTACGTCACTTTATCTTTATACTTTCACCCGAAAAAGCGCATGAACTCACGAAACAACTACTAAAACTGACTCATGGTACACTACTTGATATTTTTTATCGGCAAAAAGTACAACAGCGGCCAGTAACAGTAATGGGACTGACTTTTCTCAACTCTGTAGGGCTTGCAGCCGGTGTTGATAAAGATGGCGAATGTATTGATGCTTTTGCTGCAATGGGATTTGGGCATATCGAAATTGGTACGATCACGCCTGTTGCACAACATGGCAATGAATCGCCGCGTGTTTTTAGAGTCCTTGAAGGTGAAGGTTTGATTAATCGCATGGGCTTTAATAATAAAGGCGTTGATAATTTGATTAACAATTTAAAAAATAGTAATTTCAAAGGTGTCATTGGTATTAATATTGGTAAAAATATTTTAACACCTATTGAAGAAGCTAAAAATGATTACCTCATTTGCATGAATAAAGTTTATCAATATGCAGGCTACATTGCGATTAATATTTCATCGCCAAATACACCTGAATTACGGTCATTGCAATATGGTAAACTACTCGAAGATTTATTATCATGCTTAAAAATGCGCCAAACGGTACTAAATAACCAATACAAGAAATACGTACCGATTGCTATTAAAGTCTCGCCTGATCTCTCTGATGATGAAATAAAATACATCGCTGCCATTGTTTTAAAAAATAAAATTGATGGTTTAATTGCTACAAATACAACATGCGATCGTAGTATGATCCAAGGTATGTTACACGCAAGTGAAACGGGTGGTTTAAGTGGACGCCCATTACAAAATAAAAGTACGTTGGTTATTGAGAAATTTGCACAATATTTAAACGGTGAAGTCCCAATTATTGGTGTTGGTGGAGTTGATAGTGTTATCGCGGCAAAAGAAAAAATAACGGCAGGCGCTTCTTTAGTGCAAATTTATAGTGGCTTTATCTATCAAGGATCGCGGCTTGTTAAGCAAATTGTTAATAATATATAAGTGAATAATCTGATATCAAAATACATTAAAATGCCTTCTCATCTCAATGAATCATGGTTATTATTTCAGTTATTGATCATTAATTTTCAATTAGGGGAATTATTCTTTGCTAAAAGTAATTGATTTCACACCCAAAGCAGATTGGCAATGGATCCTAGATTTAGAAAAAAACAAACTTACGCTACAAATGGAAAATTGTCAGATTGAACTAGAATACAAGATCCGTATGCTTGTTTTTGATTTTGATTCCCCGCTTTATTTTACGCTTGAGGATGTTATTAATTACAACAAGCTAATGGAAACATTACCGCTTGTATCATTTTCAGAAGCACTATCTAATAAAATAATATTGCATATATTAGCGCTTGAATTATTTCATAAACCTATCATGCCACAATGCTGGCTATTTGAGGTCACGACACAAACATTGCAAATAATTAACGAAAGAAGTATCTACTCGTTAAAATCTAAAAATTCAAAAAAACATGCTAATTATATGATAGTCGAGTTAACTGATGAGTTTGCCTTATGTCTTTTATTAGATAACAAACATGAAATATCTGCAAAAAAAACATTTCAGCAATTTCATATTGTGAAAGTGACAAAAGAGTTACTTCATCCGATGTGGCATGAAGGCCAAAACAATTGGATATCTTACCAAATAAGCTAAGAGTAGTTATGCCAATTAAATTAAGTATGTGATCTAAATTTTACGCAGAAAAAATAGGTTAATTCAAGGCATATCTTGATGTAAATGCCTTCCATCTATTAATTTTTTTCTTTGAGGTCTAATCCAGTTTAATTTGGCGAGTCATTGCCAGCAATACATTTTTTCGTGTTATTGTGCCGACATATTGTTTATTTTCATCTACTATTGC
>JAGLDN010000106.1 GCA_023145575.1 Psychromonas sp. | reverse complement strand
TATCCCTAATGTTGAAGAGCTTGGTTTGGTAAGAATGGAAGCAATGGAAAAATTCTTGAGTGACTATAATTCAGGTAAACAATCGGGTAAGTATGTAAATGCATCGTTGCCAAAACTTCCATTTGCAGATAGAGAGTTTGAGTTAGCTCTTTGTTCACATTATCTGTTCCTTTATAGTGAGCATGTTAATCAAGAAGAACATTTATTATCGGTAAAAGAATTATGTCGTGTAGCAGAAGAAGTTAGAATATACCCATTATTGACACTTGATGGTCACAAATCAAAATATCTTGACCCTATAATATCTTCGCTTGAAAATAGTAGGCTTTATGTTACGTTAGAGCCTGTTAAATATGAATTTCAAAAAGGTGCTGCTGAAATGATGGTAGTAAAAAATGTATAACAATCTCATGCACAGGGACTGCCGTAAGCGTCACTTTTTTTGCGATGCAAAAAAACAGCCTCTTTTTGTAGCAAGTGATACTGGCGTTATACACAAATACCAAATACAAATCTGGAGTACGTTATGGGAATAGCAAAACTAAGAATATTAGATCGATTTCTTACCCTTTGGATCTTTATAGCTATGGCGGTAGGTATTGGTATTGGTTATATTTTTCCAAATATTGCCGACTGGAATGACTCTGTATCTTTTGGTACAACCAATATTCCACTAGCCATTGGTCTCATTTTAATGATGTATCCTCCTCTAGCTAAAGTGAATTATGGTCTGCTTGGTAGCGTTGTCACTGACAAAAAAGCCATTAGTTTATCGTTATTTATGAACTGGATCATCGGTCCAATATTAATGTTCACCTTAGCATTAGTCTTTTTAGGTAATTACCCTGGTTACATGACAGGTGTCATTCTAATAGGTCTTGCTCGTTGCATAGCAATGGTTCTGGTATGGAATGATATTGGTGGAGGAAACAAAGAATACGGGGCTGCTCTGGTAGCTTTAAATAGTATTTTTCAAATTTTCACTTACAGTTTCATGGCGTGGTTGTTTATTACGGTTTTACCACCTTATTTTGGGTTTAGTGGTTATGCTGTAGATATTTCAATATTAACTATTGCTAAAAGTGTACTTATTTATCTGGGTATTCCTTTTTTAGCTGGTTATTTAAGCCGTAAAGTATTGGTTAATCTGAAGGGGGAGCAATGGTATACAACGAAGTTCATACCTGCAATATCTCCTATCACCCTGATAGCACTATTGGCAACCATTGTTTTGATGTTCAGTTTAAAGGGCGAGATGATAGTTGAACTTCCTTTTGATGTAATTCGTATTGCAATCCCGTTAGTTCTCTATTTTGTTCTAATGTTTTTTATAACCTTCTTTACTGCAAAAAAAATAGGTGTTCCTTATGACAAAAATGCAAGTATCGCATTTACTGCAACAGGAAATAATTTTGAGTTAGCAATTGCTGTGGCTATAGCAGTATTTGGTCTAAATTCTGACCAAGCATTTGCAGGGGTAATCGGACCTCTTGTTGAAGTGCCAGTGTTAATAATGCTTGTGAATATATCACTTAAATTAAAAGATAAATACAAACCAGTAAATTAAATGTGGAAGCAAGATGTATAACAAAAAAAATGCATCTGAGGCAAAAAGACGCCCCGATGATTTTGACGTTATGAGTAAAAGTATGAAACGAGCAATAACTATTGTTTCACTCTTTATATCAAGCTTCTCGCTTGCTTCTGATATGAGCTTTGAGCAAGGAGAGGCTAGATGGAAAGAAATAAAAGATAAAGATAGCTTTATTCAATATTCGGAAAAAGTATTAGAGTATTTAGATGGTGACAGCTCTCCATCATTAAAAGGCTGCAAACAACTATCTGCAAAGGACATGTTTTTTATCACGGTCATTAATGAAAACGGAAAAGTAACTGAGTTTATACCAAGAGAAAATACGGCCAAAAACGAATGCTATAAAGAAAAGCTTTTAGCAATTAGTTTGCCTAAGCCTCCTTTTTCACCTTTATATACAAAGAGGCATTTAAAGTAACATGCAAAACACTCATAACAAGCCCAAGCACACCGCGCACGTTGTGCGCTGGACTCGCATAAGCTACGCTTATGCTCGCCTGTGTTTGAGGCGTTATATGCAAAATCATCGGGATAAAATAAGATGCTGAGATTATCATCTACATCATCCTTGGTTCTACTATGGGCTCAACAAGAGTGCTATCAGACTAAAGAAGCAGTGGGCTTCTTATCCCAGCTGAACCTAGAGGAAGGTAATGTCCTTTATGAACTGTGTAATGAAATCTTTCAATATTCTGAGGTGATAAAGAATCGAAAGTTCGGTGTTATGCATTTCATCAAGAAGTGCATGGTAGATTCCGGAAGAGACCAACAAATACTCATTGCCGGTGCGGGTTTTGATGCCTTAGGTGTTGAACTAATAGCGCTTTATCCCCATGTAAAGGTCTTTGAGCTTGATCGAGATAACATGGGCATTAAATCAGCAATGGCTGCAAAGTTGGACAATGAACTGGATAGACGGATCTCTTTTATTGAAGTTGACCTTCTAAATACTTTTGATGTTAATAAAGAACTTTCTAGTCATGGCTGGAATTATCTTAAACCGACACTGTTAGTTCTGGAGGGGGTTAGCTATTACTTGTCGACGAAGTCTATTCAAGAGCTTGTTCGTGTTATTAGTCCCGATTCGGTAATTTTCGAATCTCTCAAGCAAGACAAAGATATTTCAATTCAAAGATTGAATATCCCACAAAAGGTATTTGGTCTTATTTCAGATTCGTGTGGATTGTCACATATTAATAAGTTTAGCCGGTTTCAGATTGAGAACTTATTCAACAATATGTCTATTGAGAACGGATACGGCATGGAGCAATTGGAAAGAATGAGAACCGGAACAAACACGTTTTTTCCAACAGAAGATAGTGGATGGATAGAGGTTTGTTTGTTGAGAGATACAAATAGAGGCTTGTATATAACAAATCGCTGCACCTGACGCCAAAACGCTGTGCGTTTATGTCTCAGGTGAGCTTTGTGTTATGTACCAAAGGAGACTAAATGATTTTTTCAATATCAAATAGCTTGGATAAAGCTCAAAAAATTCAAGCGGGTAGCTTTGTCGCATTAAATATCTGGGAACGTCAACATATAGAGGAATGGATACGTACAAACCCAGAAATGCTTGGAGAAGATTTACTTATTGTCAGCATTGAATTTGATCGCTTTAGCAATAGCAATGACCGTTTAGATGTTTTGGCTGTAGATAGGTCTGGCAATTTAGTTGTCATTGAACTAAAAAGAGACCCTGCGTCTGGGTATGCAGACCTACAAGCATTAAGATATGCCGCTATGGTTTCATCAATGACCATCGAGCTTTTATTGCCCTACTATATTTCATATCGAAGAAAACATTATGAAAAAAGTTTATCTGATGGCGAAGCCTATGATCAGATAATTGAATTTGTTGAATCAGATACATTCTCAGAGTTATCAAATAAGCCAAGAATCATTTTATGCTCCGAAGGTTTTTCTAAAGAGATAACGGCAACTGTATTGTGGTTACGAGAATCTGACATTGATATTAGCTGTGTAACAATAACACCCTATAAACTACAAGAAAATATCATCATTGTCCCAAAAGTGGTCATTCCACTTGAGGAGGCAAAGCAATATCTTATTGATATAAAAAGAAAGGAAGAAGAGCAGGATAAGGCTAAAAGAAGATACCGCCCCAAAACAATGAAAATACTTATAGAGAATAATTTGGTTGCTGAGGGTGAAAAAATATATTTAAAAAATAGCCTACCGTCACACGTTAAATTTGAAAATAATCACCCAGTATTCATTGCAACAATCACAGGGAAACTTGGACAAAGTAATGCAATTCTTTGGGAAAATGACAACAACGAATATTCAATTTCAGCATTAACATGGAAAATCTTTAAAGATACCCATTCAGACAAAAATGACCCCGGCGGTGTTAATGGTAATTGCCATTGGGTCAATGAGGCGGGTAAATCTTTATGGGAAGTAGCAGAGGAATATCTTACAAGAAATACATAACAAGGCCAATTAATGCGTACTTTTTGCTACGCTGCGCTTAGTAAGAAGCCCGTTATTGGCGACGTCATGTGCAAAGGAAATAAATTGGAGGAATCATGAAAACATTGATCGTTACTGCTGGATACTCGATATTCGATGCTAAAGGACAGCTAAATAGCTTTCTTGCGTATCTGACTGAAAAAGACCTTACTGAAAAAGGTCACAAGGTCAAAATTTCAGATGTTACAAAGGATACCTGGAGTGTAGATAGAGAAGTGGCAAAACTTCTTTGGGCTGAAACCGTTATCTATATCACACCCATCATGTGGTTCAACATGCCTGCCCCTATGGTGAAATGGCTTGATGAAGTGCTTATTTATGAAAAGACATTTATTATTACTGAGGAATATGGTGAAGGCGGACAAGTGCCTGCCGACAATTTTATGGTTGTCACCACATCAAATATGAAAAATAGTGATTTGGGAAAAGGTGTTGTTTTAAAAGATGCGCCTCATATTGATGATGTTTTGCAGCCACTAATAATGACCAACACCTACCTCAGTATACGCAACCAAATCCCAACATTTCATGCTGGAAATGTCATTGCAGGAGATACTAACTGGATTGAATCAGCGTATACCAAGCATCTCAACAAACATTTTAAATAAGCACAAGCACATAACGCAGTAGCAATAATAGATTATCTTGTTAGACCGCTGACGCTCCTCCTAACAACCAATCAACCTGACCTATTAGATGCTTATAGCGCAAAAGCTAAATAAATCAATAGGCAGGTTATTGCCACTGCATTGTGCTTCTATAAATATCACAAAATATCAGCATTTACCATCAAACAATCAGTTTTATTTTTATTTAACTGATGTTACCCAGTTGAGACCTGCACAAGGCGTAA
>JAGLDN010000105.1 GCA_023145575.1 Psychromonas sp. | reverse complement strand
ATGAAAATCAGATGAATTATGGATAACGAAGTTCAACATCGAGAGGGCAATTATATGACCACAAATAGTACAACACAATTTGTCACCAGCCCATGTATTTAGTGCTTTCATGGAGATGAAGCACATCAATTACTTTGCCAGAGTTTTACATTAAAAGATAGCAGTTTTAATATATAATCTTGTCATTTCAAAATGCAACATCAGCAAGGAAAATTGTACCAAGGTACATGGCATAAAATTGCCCACTCGACGATTAGCTGCCCTGATCATCTTCTGTGAGAATTAAAATAAAGACTTTGATTATAATGGTCAAGTTTTTTTGGAAGGTTTCAATTTATGGTGCTAAAAAGGTGAATCAACAACTCCTCGAAGATGGTATTAATATTAGGTAATTGTTGTTCGCTTTTTGATTGTTGTAACGCAGACTTGGTTTTCGAGCTTGCCCTGCAAGACAACTAGTACCAACCTGGTTGTTATAAAATCTATATGTAGAATAACTATTTAGAAATTAAAGTCTTTAATTTAATTCGACCTTTGCTGATTAACGCAGTTAATCAGCAAAGGGAAATTTTATGCCTAGCACCTTGGTACACTTTTCCCTTGCTGAATTTGCACTTTTACGTCACATGGGTATATAAGACTTTACAGGCATAATGTGAATAGGGGCTGTTAATCATTCGTGATCTAGAATGAGCGTTTTACTAAGGGTAGCATTGTTAAGATACACCAGTATGGGCGCAGAAACAGGAGATAATGAAGGCATCGGTAGAAGTGTTGCAGATAACACCACTAAAATTTATATGGCAGTGGATAGTTTTGGCTTACCTATTGAATTTTATATAATAGGTGGTTAAGCCCATGAGAGTAAAGCTGCGCCAACACTTATGAATATGCTAGCAAGTGCAGATTACATCGTTGCTGATAGAGGTTATAATCGTGAAGCGATTAGAGAACAAATTCGTGGTTAAAATGCAATTTCAGTCATCCCTAGAAAGAGAAATTCAAAGATAGGTAACTGTGATATTGATTGGTGTTTATATCAATATCGATATTTAGTTGAAAATGTTTTTACTCGCCTCACGCTGCACTGAAGGATAGCGCCAAGGTATGATAAATTAAACAGAAACTATGAAATCACACTCGCATTGGTATGCTACATGATATGGTTGCCAATGTAATCGGTTAAATTATAAACTCGAAAGGTAAACAGATCCTAGTAGTTCTATGTCGGAATTTTATAACTTTGCTGATTGGTGTAAGTAGCCTTGCCCTACGGGGTACAAGATCTGCTTATTATGAAAGCAAGTCCGCTCTACGTTACAACAATCAAAAGGTGATTACCCCCTCGATAATTAACATTTTTCATTAATTATTCCCGTTACCTTTGATAATGGATCTCATTTAGAAAAAACATTTGAAATTATTTTAAAAAGATCATGATTACACCAATGAAATATCATTATCACATTTAGAAAAAATAAGACTTGGATAGCCGCACCAAATGTCTCGTGATATGCGAGAGCGTAATCCATTAAAAGCTATTTTACTATCTGTTGAAGGCTGATCTAAGGAAATGATTTTTCAGGTGCTAAAGAAACACAAAAGCTGTATTCATCCCGCCTTAATGAGTTTACTTCAACTAAAATACCACCTCAAATGATCATGGTTCAAATAGTCTATTAAATAGCATTCAAATTGAAATGGTAATAGCTCATTTAACCGACGTTACTTTCTTCAATATAAGCGATATCTGTGAGTATATAAAAATAACTTTTCCGATTAAATATTTAAGATCTGGTCTACAAAAATGGCTGCATCGTAACAATTTCAGTTAAAACTACTTAAAAGGAGTAGCACACAAATTCGATCAAGATATACGCATGTGACGCATTGATGAGTTTTTCGATGATACATTACCTTGTATTGGGCATCCTTTAACGAGTCGGAATAATGACAACTTTCAGATCTTCTGTTTTTGATGAATTGAAGCACTTTGAAGTTGCACGAGTATAGTTCTCGAGAAATGGATGATTGATTAACATCAAGTTGTATCGCTATTTTAGTTTGGCTAATACCACTTTTATTGAAGGCTAAAAGTTTGCTCTTAGGCGCTCAGTCAGTTGTGTATACTCTTTAATTATTTGCATATCTTGCCGGAAGAAAAGTAGTAAAGATATACTCAACTGACTGCCTTTAGCTTATTTAAGCCATAAACTTTAAAGTTGAATCTAAGTTTTTTCAAAAATGTCATATTTATGGATTTTATACATGAGAAGTGTGTGAAATAATTTAATCAAAACACACTTAAAAGTCAAAAAGAAAAAGAACTGATCCTAGATAAATTAATTTTATAAATCCCTTGACATGCCAATTAATATACTTTAATGTAATTTAGGTCTAGTGTTGGTGCGCTAATATTCAATACATTTACATTAGATATTCACACAAAGTAAATCTTATGTCTCATTAGTTTGATATAAGCTATTTTATTATTAACTTACACAGTTGAAGTTTGAATTGAATCTTCAATAAATAATGGATGAGAATATAGGGATGAAAAACAGATACAGGCCTTTTCTAGACAATTGCCAAGGTCTGACTCAATTGAATAAACCATTTTCGACATGATATCTTTAGGCTCAGTAAAGGATAACTCACACAGACGCTGTACCTCAATATAATCATCGCAACAAACAGGACAAGGGCTATTAGTACTTGTAATCGATGAAATATCTGTAAAAAATCTAAGCGTATTTTGCGCTGCGTTTCTTCTTAATATCATTTTATCGATCTCTTTTTTTGTTGCCATGTTTTAACCTTTAAAATAATTGATTTAATATTTGTAACAGTTACTAATGTTACTCAGTTGAAAACAGTGCTATGTTCAAGGCCTCAATTGCTGCTTTTTGTGCTTTGATATAAAGCTTCGTTTTTAAATCGAACATCGTCAGTCCTTTTTTAAGTCCTAACCACTCGAATTTTAAAGTTGCAAGCAATGAAATAAAAATATGGTTGCTCTGTGTCTTTTTTAGTTGTATTGCTCTTTATTTTTAGTTTTTGTGTCGAAACATCTCAATATTGAATCTAAGAACCTTTGAAATGATTTGTGATATAAACTTAATATCACAACCAATATGCTAATAATTCTTTTACAAATACAAAGTAAATCCCGACCGCTATCACACACAATATAAACAGAGCGATTAATCCACTTTTCATGCGAAGTTTCTTGTGGTCATCATTTAATTCAATGCGTTGCTTACCAGTCAACATTGGCATTAATAAATTATGTTTATTTATTTGATATATCATTACCGCGAAAATATGGACCGCAATAAAAAATAATAAAACATCAAAATTAATACTATGAACCTTGGTTATAAATAAACTTAAATCATGACCAATTAAATACTGGAGGGGCCCATCGGTAAAAGTATCATCAGTAGAAAAAAGTCCAGTAACTAACTGTAAAATGATGATAGCAAGCATTGCAATAACCATATATCCACCAGCGGGATTATGCCCTAGTATTATTTTTTTACGCTTTGTATCTTTTTTAAAATATTTAAACACCTTGCCTGGTGAAGAAATAAAGTGACTAAACTTTGCGGTATCACTTCCAATAAAGCCCCAAATAAGACGAGTAATGATTAACGACATTAACAAAAAAGCAATTAAAAAATGCCAATTAAACAAGCTTTGCTTGCCAGTGTACCATAGCCCAGCAAAACAGAAAACGACTAACCAGTGAAAGCTTCGAATAAATCCATCCCAAATTAAAATGTTTTTTTTCATTGATGTAGCTCCTTTATTTACATAACTTAAATTTTGATAATCAACACATCCCCCAATCCACTTCATAAAAAGAGGAATAAAAGAAAGAGATAAGGAAAATATCTTAATTATTTTTTTAAGAGACAGAGTCGTAACTTGGTTGATCTTATATACCTGTTAACAACAATACCTTCGCCAATTTTGATTTAAGCTCAAAATAGAGCTTTCCGTTCTATATAAATCGACAACTTACAGGCAAAACCCTTGCCAAAATTGGTTAACTTTCATTTTGGCGAAGGTATTGAACAACCAAAGTAATTTATTTAGTTCTCAGCTCAGACACTAAGGAAAATCTCAGTTTGATGATTTGTCAACGATTAACAAAGCTAATCGTTGGCTATGAGTTTAAATGGAAAAGACAGATTTAAATTTTATTGACTCTATACCCAACGGACAATGTTTAAGAAAACATTTTAAAAGTAGACAAGTATTGTGGAACAAGTTAGAACTGAAGATTTCTGCCTAGGATCTTTTTACCTCAACGCTTGATATATTTTGCAGCTTGAATGATAAAGGGTATAAATGGCGGTTCCCTTTACGAAACTTACAACGAACAAGTAAGATATTTCAAGCAAAAAACAAAAAAATATTTGGTATAATACTCCGTTCATTCAAAATTTATAACTACAAGTTTTCTATGTTGCACTGTTTATTTTAAAGAATAATGTGTATATTTAGCAAACTCAATTTAATCAAGGCTAAAATATTGTTTCTATTCGTAAAACATTTATCAAAAAAACGCGCACCATGGTTACTTCTTGCATTAACAGCAATCATGCTCGAACTTTGTGCTTTATTTTTTCAGTATGTAATGAATTTGCACCCCTGTGTCATGTGTGTCTATGAGAGAGTAGCTGTTCTAGGTATTATTTTTGCGGGGTTACTTGGGGCAATAAAACCTAAAAATATATATCTTTATCTTATGTCACTTTTGATATGGGCTATAAGCGCAATTTGGGGATTAAAAATCACACTTAAACATGTCGATTTACAATTGCACCCATCACCTTTTTCAACTTGTTCTTTTTTAACTAACTTTCCAACTTGGGCACCGCTCCATCAATGGTTTCCTTGGTTATTTAGCGCAACAGGTGATTGTTCTAAAATTGTCTGGACACTGTTTGGCTACTCGATGGCACAATGCCTAATCGTTGCCTTTTCAATTTATTGCATTAGCTTAGTGGTTGTAATTATTACAGCTATTTTACCAAATAAGACAGAATAGCTAATCTCATTATCTTGCGGCTTATACCCGTGATACTTCATTATGCTTGGTCAGGCTTTAGCTCGGACATCAGATCAAGGCATAACAGTAGGTCTATCAACAATTAACGATGCTAATCGTTTGCCGTCACATTAACGAAGGTACATTAATATTTTATTGGTTACTCCATTTTAGAATGTCATAACGCAGAGCTGGCGTTTGAGCTAAAGCCCCTCGATCAAGGAAACTTGTAACAATTAGTGTTGTTATAAAATTTCGACTTAGAATAACTATTTAGGAATTAAAATCTTTACTTTAATTCGACCTTGGGTGATTAACGCAGTTAATCATCGAGAGGGCAATTTTATGTCGAGTACTTGCCACAATTTGTCGATCTGACTTTGCAAAATGAAGTAGCATGGGTATAACGTGCGTAACTCTTTCGTAAGCTATTTTATAAAAAGATCCACCCGTGTATAAAATGTTATAAGCCTTATTTTATTAATTGTTTTTGATGAGCATTAAGTAATAAAGTCTTTCTCATTTCATTTGTTATACTCATGTAAACTTTTTTCACAACATCATCTAGAAGCAACTTTTTATTTTTATCAAACCATATTAATGATGTAGTTCCACCTGTTATTTCGCCTAACTGAATGAAATATTCACCACTTTCTAGCTCGAAAGGTTCAAGGTTATGTTTTTTCCAATATCCTTTACTAGGTTTAGTATACTTAACAAGAAAGTTGCCTAAATTTTTATCAGATTCTACAATACTAAAATTTAATCGTTTGAATAAACGAGGCAGCTTTTCCCAGGTATCAGCGTATGAACTTTCTACGATCCAAACGTATTGGTGATTATCATCAAAGCCTAATTTTATCGATAAAGGCACAGAATCACGCTTTTCTAGGTGCGCGCTTTCATTCTTTGCATGAACAAATGCGAGCAATTGATTTAAAAAGTTAATTTCTATATTCTTTTTTGTTGACCCAGTGAGAGAAACTTTAAGTGCAGTACCATCATTTGACTCCTTATAACTTAGCGCATCAACAGTTAACGCGACACTATTTTCATTCGGCGAGCTTGAAAGTTGAAAACGGTAACTTGCTTCTCGATGAAACCTATTTTTGCTAAAATAACCACCAAAGCTAATATCCGTTTTCATGATCCCTGTTGTTAAATCCCCCTTGGCTTTGTCTTTTGCAACAATGTCCACATTATGCTTGGCAAGATAACTTAATAAAGTGTTCCAAACTTTCTGCTTTATGTTTTCATCTTTACTCAAGGGATTAAACAAAAGCTTAGTAACATTTGTCTCCGACTGGTCAAGTAACACACCATCGATAACAGGTATAAGCTGTGCTGGAGGTCGAATGTCTACTTCATTTTTTATAAAACCCACACTTTTTTGTTGTTTCGTTAATACAGGAATATTATAAGTATTTCTTGCTTCATCATGCGAAAATTTACCCGTTTGATATTTACCTTGGAGTGATGTTTCATCATAGTCATAGTTACCTCCTGCCTGCATACGTGTATCGAAACGAGTACATGCAGTTGTTAATAAAGAAATAAAGATTGCTAATGTTAACTGAGAGTATTTATATTTTGTCATCATAAAATAATTTGGCTTTTAATAAGTGCATCACGAACAATACTATGATATTGAGGAGCTAAGGTTGTTAGGGGTAAACGGCAGACAGCTGTTGGAATCAATCCAAGTTCAGCACAAGCCCACTTCACCGGAATTGGATTTGATTCAATAAACAGTTTACTATGGATTGGTGTAAGTTGTTGATTAATTTTGCGTGCTTCTTCAACTTTATGCGCTAATGCAAACTTGCACATATTTGCCATGTCGGCTGCGGCAATATTACTTGATACAGAAATAATACCATGTCCACCGTTTAATATAAATTCACATCCAGTTAAATCATCACCACTATATAATGAAAAAGACTCGGGCACTACAGCCTGAAGTTCGTTTAATCGATTTAAATCGCCTGTCGCATCTTTAATGCCAATAATATTTGACAACTTTGCAAGCCGCCCGACTGTCTCAGGTAAAAGATCAATACCTGTTCTACTTGGTACATTATATAAAATTTGCGGCAAATCTGATGATTCAGCAATTAATTTATAATGCTGATACAACCCCTCTTGCGTGGGTTTATTATAATAAGGCGTTACATTTAAGCCCGCTGTGATGTTAGTGCCAGAAAGTAATTTACTTAATACAATAGCTTCTGAGGTTGAATTAGCCCCATTGCCAGCAATGACATCTATTTTCCCATCAGAAAATTTAAGTATATTCATTACTACTTTTATGTGATCGTCAACATTTAGTGTGGAAGATTCACCTGTTGTCCCAACGGCGACAATTGCCGAAGTGCCTGATTTGATATGATATTCAACAAGCTTTCTTAAAGACGAGAAATCTATTTCTTTATTTTTTTTTAATGGCGTTACTAGTGCAACTATACTACCTTTTAACATCTTGAAAACTCCTTTAGAATATACATTGATGTTACTTTTACCGCGCTCTATTACCTAAATCACTTCAAAATGTAAAATCCGAAAAAAATCATGGCGCAGTAAGAGGCATAAAATTTCCCTTAGATTATTAGTGATATTAATCATCTAATCTGAATTACAATAAATACTTTAATTATTAATTCTCTCTACAGGTTTTCTAACGATAGAATTATGGGCAAGCTATCTTAACTACTGGTGCACTAACTCAAAATGACGCGACACATTAACCTATCGATAAGGAAGAGCCCATTGATAATTAACATCAATCCGTCAATGTGTTCTAAAAAGGATTCAACACTGATCGGTATTCTATTATTGTTTATTCTGATCATCAAGCACACTACCGACACGTCATTTTGAAGTATCATGGGTATAAAAACAAGTATTAAAAGCAATTGAGTGTATTTGAACGATTAAAATACACAATAGGCAATGATATTCATATCATTAAATTATGATGCTACAAGCAATCTATACCCATCACAGCTTAAGATACTCGTTTCAGGTGTGATGGGTATAAACAATAAAATTAAGCATGATGCCCATGCGATGTAAAGAGGCTTTTACAGGTTTTGGCTCGGATATCCAACTGAGACATAACATTCGACCTAAATCCACGCAAGAAAAGCCAACTTTCAGCAATATAGATCATTATATAATTTAATTTTAATGATGAGAAAATAACTCATATGCTCGTTCATACTCATGTTATTTCAAAATGCAACGTTAAGAAGACAAATAGTGCTAAGGTACTCGACCTAACATTGACCTTTGATGATTAACTAAGTTAATCATCAAAGGTCAAATTAAAATAAAGACTTTAATACTTAAAGAGTTGATCTAATTTTAAATTTTATAACTTTGTTAATTGTTGCAAGTAGCCAGGCTCGTTAGTGCCTGGTGTATTATTTTTGCGGCACATGGGTATACATATAAAAATTAACAAGCTAGCAGTCTATAATGCTCAAGCCAAAATCATGAAAGGCCTTGATATTACAGTATTTTAAGTCGATCTTGTTTTTTAGATCGTTCATCATTTTGGAAGGTTAATTTTTAATTGTTAGAATCAACTAAAACTAAAAGCGATTAAACTTTTTTATTTTTTGAATTATACTAAAAAAATTAAGTGATGAACATTAATGACTACTGAGCTTTCACAATTTTGTATTGACACTTGAACTGTCTGTTTACAAAACCTGCGGTGTGATTTTTGTTCTCCACATGATTTGGCCTTTCGATAATGGCCCAAAAAATTTAACAATGAAATTAGCAACTAACTAATTAGCCATTACAAATATTGCACCTTGTTATGCCATCCTAATTCATTCCCATTGAAGTTAATTATTCTTAAATTTGTTATTTATGTAGGAGTCAAGGACAAAGCCTTGTGAGGTGACTTTAAAACTCTCTTTCACTCTTACATCATGCCCCGTTATAAACATTAGCTCTTCTGGAATGAGCTTATCAGCAAGCTTGCTATCTTTAATGATGGGTTCAACCATGCGTTTTAAGTTAAATGACATATTGTACAAACCATCTTCAGTCCTCGTTTTTTTTGCTAAATCATTAACGATGACAGTGCTTTTCTTACCCGCATATGCAATGATATGTTTTCCTTTAATAACCAATTTAGGCTTGGTATTATTATCTAAGAGTTCTGGATATAAATAGCCTATATCGACAGCTGGCCCATTATTTTTGAGGTTTATCGTTTTTAGTTCAGGAATCTTCATTTTAATTGAGTTATATAGTTTTTCAGGATCATTTGCAGAAATACTAAAAAGAAAGTCTAAATTTTTAAGTCTCGTTTCATTTTTAATAGTATCAATAACGTAATCCATTAATGAGAAACTAACACCCTGTATTCCAGAGGCCATATTCGCCCCCAGACTAATTATACTGAGGTAGTCACTCTTTTTTTCAACCTTTTTTTGCAGGTCGGCTAATATTGGGCAAGTATATTTAGGTGTTTGTATATTCTGCCAAATTGTTGTTATTGAATGAGATATTTGTGCGACATTGATCCCAAACCCTATTGAAAAAATAAATTTATCTATATTTTTGGTTGAATCATGTGGAATGCGACCTTGCATCCCACTAAGCGCGTTTAAAATTATTTTATTCTTACTTTCAACTATTGTTGAAAATGCAAATGTAGACTCAGCTGAATTGATGGATATATTTTTATAGCCAATGACAGTACGCGGCCAATTTTTAGCAATACTACTAAAGTCTTTTGCACAGTCAGCTGAACGTAACATATTAAAGACACTGTTATCGCTGTTCAAGTTATTGAGTACTGTGATTTGTTGGGCGAGTTGATTATCATTTTTGCTCGTCAAACCTTTGATAATTTCAACATGGTTAATAAAACCAACGCCATTACCTTTAAAGCCATGTTTTTTTATTATATCCTCGAGTACGTTTGAGTCTCGAAGTGAATTTTCGACCTTCTTTATACCTAATGCATTTTCCAATAATTTAGGCTTATTATACGGCGAGTTGAATGTAACGGTTAGAAAGCCATTATTAATTGCAATGATAAGCTCCGCGTTAATATCATCGATCATATGTAATGAATAAGATCGATAATTAACTTTTTTTAGCTTATGGTTAATATGTGTGAACCCAGATCTTTTTTCAGCCTTATCAAGTAAACTCCAAATTGCTTGCGGATTAGAAACCTCAACTTTGAAAACAGGGATCAAGCCTAACGTGTAAAAATAAATCCGAATATTCTTGCTAAGTCCAAAAATTGTAGTAAATTTATCTGCATGATTTAAGTTATCATAATAAGTCTGTTTAAGACTTAGAAAGAATTTTTTTTGCGCAGTTTTGCTCTCTTTAAACTCTCGCTCTAGTTTTTCACTTAGTGCAGGATTGATTAATTGTGGCTCAGAGAGGAGATATTCTTTAATTGGGAAAGGCTTGAGTTCACCTGCAAATATAGGGGTGTCTGCTGGCACATAGTCAAGCACATTATACTTTGCTTTATCTTGTTGCTTGTATACATAAGCGCCAACACCGATGACTACAATTGCAATAAACATTAATGTCTTATATTTCATAACACAATCCTTGATTTATACCCATGTAACGCAAAACTGTTATTCTTTTATGGTTACTCCCTTTTCGATTGCTGCAACGCAAGTCTGCCTTGTTTTGATAATAAGCCGTGTTAGCACACCAACAGGCGGGACTACTTGTACCAATCAACAAAGTTATAAAATTTCGACTTAGAACTAGTAGATAAGAATTAAAGTCTTTATTTTAATTCGACCTTTGGTCATTAACGGCGTTAATCATAGAGATGGCAATTTTATGTCGAGTACCTCAGCACAATTTGCCTTCCTGACGTTGCATTTCGAAGTAACATGAGTCGAAGTTTCTTAATCTATGATTTAATTTTAAAAGTTAAATTTTCAATGTGCAAATATCAAGTTCGTGACAGATCGCAAAACAAAAAAATCATGTCATTATTATTTTTGATACTCATTTATAGATTTCTTCAACATTCTACCGAGAATAAAATAGATTTTAATCGATCACTGCGCTTATCATAAGATATTTTGTGTCGAGATTTAAATCGTATTTTCTTAATTATCATAATGATCTTTTTGAATATAATTTCAAACAGTTTTTCTAAATGAGATTCATTATCAAAGTTTACTGGTATACAAGCTTAAAATATTGTCCAGAAGATCCTGAACACACAATTGAGAAAATTATAGTTGCCCGTCATTTTCGTAGGTTTTTTGTTTCATGATATAACGAAGAAGTTCACCATAATGGGATAAAATTTATTGCATCTTCACTACGCATCATCATCATGACCTGTAATTTTAAAATTAGAATAATACTCATTACATTAAGCATGTGAGCTAAATTTTATGCAGTAAAATAGCTTAATTAAAGGCATAAGTTTGTGAAAATGGAGGTTCGCTTTTTGAAACTTACAACGCGAAAGTAAGTTATTTT
>JAGLDN010000104.1 GCA_023145575.1 Psychromonas sp. | reverse complement strand
AGTTATTCTAAGTCCATATTTTATAACAACGCTAATTGTTACAAGCTTCCTTGATCGAGAGGCTGTAGCTCAAACACTCGCTCTGCTTTATAACATTCGAAAACGGAGTAACCAATAAAATATTACTGTACCTTCGTTAATGCGATGGTAAAACGATTGGCATCGTTAGTCGTTAATAGACCTGCTGTTATGCCTTAATCTGATGTCCGAGCTAAAGCCTGACCAAGCATAATGAAGTATCACGGGTATACGTCGCGTAACGTTATAGAAATTGACTAAACAATTTGTCCTGCAGCCCAACCACTTGCCCATGCCCATTGAAAATTAAAGCCACCAAGCCAACCTGTTACATCGAGTGCCTCACCAATAAAATATAATCCCTTAACCGACTTCACTTGCATTGTTTTTGAACAAATTGCATCGGTATTTATGCCGCCAAGTGTAACTTCGGCTGTTCTATAGCCTTCTGTTCCATTGATTTCTGGTTTCCAGCCATGAAATAAACTAGCAATCTCTTTAAGTTGTTTTTCGTTATACTGTTTTATCGCGCCACTTTTTATCTTGCCGATCTCCAATATGCAAGCTACAACTCGTTTGGGAAGATAAAATGAAAGTAATTTTTTAAGTCCTAATTCTGGTCTTTTCTGCAGTGTTTCAAGCAATACATTATATAAATCTAGGTTAGGTAACAAATCTAAATAAAGCGATGTGCCAGCTTTCCAGTAATTAGAAATTTGTAAAATAACAGGACCGCTTAACCCTCTATGGGTAAATAATAGTTTATCCGTAAAACTCACGAGCTTTGTTTTATTAGCACACCTAGAATTACAACTCGCCACTGCAAGTAGGCTAATACCGGATAACTCAGTAAGCTTTTCTTTTTGCATTTGATGTAATGTAAGAGGCACTAATCCTGCTCTTGTCGCAGTTAGAGGCAGGTTATATTGCTCAGCAACTTTATAAGCGAAAGGTGTCGCCCCAAGTTTTGGTAATGATAATCCTCCTGTTGCAATAACCAGTGCTTGCGTTTCAAGTTGACCCATTGAGGTATTGATTGAAAAGTGTTTGTCCGATATCCTAGAATGTGAAAAAATAGTACGCGTTAGTTCAATGTTCACACTTGCAGCTTTCGCCTCGGCTAGCAACATTTTAGTAATTTGTTTTGCGCTATCATCACAAAATAATTGCCCCTGGTCGCGTTCATGCCATTTAATATTATGTTTATCTACCATCGCAATAAAATCCCATGGGGTATATCGATTTAATATAGATGTAACAAAATGAAGATCATCACAAAGGTAATTATTAGTTTCAATATAAAGGTTTGTAAAATTGCAGCGACCACCGCCACTCATGATTATTTTTTTTCCAGCGCATTTCGCATGATCAAGCACTAAAATTTTTCGCCCTCGCTTTCCTGCTTCTATTGCACACATTAATCCAGAAGCGCCTGCACCAATAATAATCACATCCCACATAATCTACCTATTTTTTGTAAAAAAAAAGGTCGCTCAATGCGACCTTTATTAATATTGATATTAAGAATTGATATTAGGAATTATTGATGAGCTCTTTTATTTGCAGGGTTTTGAGCTGTAGGGCTTTTATCTGTAGGGCTTTTATTTGCCGCGCCATTCTTTTTAATACTTAATAATTCAACGTCAAATCTAAGCGCTGATCCAGGTGGAATTGTTCCAACAGATTGATCGCCATAAGCGAGATTAGCAGGAATAACAAAATCAAACTTATCACCAACATGCATTAATTGTATGCCTTCTGTCCAACCAGGAATTACACGATTTAATGGGAACGTTGCAGGCTCTCCTCTTTTAACCGAACTATCAAATACAGTCCCGTCAGCTAACGTTCCTACATAATTTACCGTAACAGTATCCTGCGCGGTAGGTTTAGGTCCATTGCCTTTTTTAACAATGTTGTATTGAAGACCTGATTTAGTGACAATAACGCCTGATTTCTTCTTGTTAGAATTTAAAAGATCTTTTGATTCCTTAGTACTTTTAGCCGCTCTAGCAGCTAACTGTTTTTTGGCAGCCGCTTGCACTGTCGTATCGTATGTTTTCAGTGTTGTCATCATCTCTGCATCAGTCATTTTAGACTTGCCGCGCAGCGTATCTGAAATGCCTTGTAAAATGACTTCTTTGTTAAGTTTAAGACCCAATTGAGCCTGTTTTTCTAGTGTTGAGTCAACATAACGAGAGAAAGATGCGCCAATAGCATAAGCCGCTTTATCCTGAGGCGTTGCAAATTTAGCTTTTTCTATTTTTGTTAATTTAGTATGAGAAGGATCCGCAGCAGAATCTGATGCCTTCCCCGCTTTTGAATTACAGCCAGCAAGCAAAAAAATCGCTGTTACTAGCAAAGAAGCTTTCAATATCTTTTTCATTATTACTCCAAAATTATAATTTATGAATGGTTAATTTTATGACTTAGACTAATCTTATAGTTATCATACATCAAATATGTATTCTTATTATGCAATTATTTTTTAAAATCATTTTTATTATTTCAATTGTCCTTCTAGGGGCTTGCTCTCAATCTGACATTCCAAATCAACAACATGAACACTCAATTAAAGGATCAATTGCGGCTGAAATATCGCAAAATGGTGATTATTCCATTATTTCATCAATCCGTCATGGACTCTCTTTTTGGGACAATCGAACGCATAAGATACTATATCAGTGGCAACATAACAAGAAAATAAATAATAACGTGTTTATTTTACGCATTTCAGCAGACAATAGTCGTGTATTATCTGCTACTCGCCATGAATTTGCTCTTTGGAATACTAAAACAGGAAAATCAGTCGGTTTTTATAAAGTAACAGAATCTCCCATTCAAGATATTCAACTCTCCGCAAGCGGACGATATGTGCTATACGGACAAGGCAATGGTAAATTAGTTCATATTGATCTAAAAACTGGACGTAGATTAGAAATGCCAATTCACACAGGCAAAATTAATAGCGTTGATCTTTCAGGCAATGGGCGCTATGCCCTATCAGGTGGTAACGATCACCATGCTTTTTTATGGAATACCAAAACAGCGCAAATCATTCAACAATTTCATTTTAAACACCGCGTGTCAATGGTCAGGCTCGAAGAAAATGGGCGCTTTGCTTTCATTGCAGATACGCAAAAAGCATCTCAAATTTGGAACCTTAAAACAGGCAAGTTACAAAGCACACTTATCTACAATGCACGGCAATCAATTTTTTCAACCGTTCGTTTTATCGATAATGGTGAACATTTACTCACAGGAGCCCCTAATAGAAAAATTACTCTTTGGGATGCAAATAGCGGCAGATCACTACAAAGCTGGAAAGTAACGGGACGGAAAAACAGCCGCCTTAAAACAGCAGTCGTATTTTCTGCTACTCGATGGGATAAAAATAATATTGCCAGTGAAAGCTCAGCTGGATTATTTGAAATATGGGCAATAAAAAACAAACATTAAGCACGCTTACCGTTAAACTAGTGGCTAAAAATAAAACACTGCAAGGTAAATCAGTCTTCACAAATTGTAATGTCAGCAGATGGAATACAGCTACAGGCTAGAATATATCCTGCCGTCTTTTGTGCATCGGTCAAAGCCTCATCTTTTAAAATTTTGACACTACCAGCAATTAGCTTGACTTTACAATAACCACACAATCCCCGTCGACACGAAAACGGAAGATAAATAGCAGCCTTCGCTAGTTGGTCTAACAAAAGTTGCTGATTATTACCTGAAAATTGCACATTACTATTTTGATATTTTATTTGTAAGATATTCTCTTTATTATCTTGATAATCATCAATATTCCCATAATAAATTGAGCCTTTTGTCTCTAATACTTGTATTTCATCGCCTTCTTTAATCACGCCTGAATTAAGCGCAATAAGATTTTGTCCAAAGTCTACATTACCCTCATAAAATCGAAATTTAGCTAATGTTTGTAGTGGTTCATTATTCAATACAAGGCCTGTTTTAGGATCAACATTAATAAAAGAGCAGCGACTACAGGGTTTACTTACCTCAAATTCCACCTCTCCAATTTTTATTTTTTGCCAACTATCTTCTACAAAAGGATAATCGCCATTAATCACGATGTTAGGTCGAAAACGCAAAACGGAAACAGGTATTTTTAGGCGCGAATTGAGCTGATCAATCGAGCGCTGATTTATTAATAACAAGGGGTAGCCATCGGCAAATGAAACTTGTGTGTTTTTATTTTCAACAAAACGAATGGTTGACTCATCACAGTGTACTAACTGACATTTTTGATTTAAAAAACTACAGAACCAAGCATCGCATTCAACATGACAATGTTGGGCATCTATAGCAGAGGACCAAAGGATTGATGCAATACTATAGCGACTAAAGTTATCACGCAAAATTGTCAATTTTTTCATTTTTGGTGCTCTAATCACCAACCCAGTTGATAACAACTCAACACTAATTTGTGTTAACTCTGGATTAGTTCGGCCTGTAATGAATTTTCCCTCTTCATTAATCAACATATATCGGCGATCAAATTGCAAGCCTTTTTCTTCAACATTGGAAAGAGTAAGACGAATAGCATTCGCTGATTTAATTGGATAAATATATATTGCATTTAATGATTGCACCATTACCTCTTTCTGCTAATATTCTATCTAATATTGTACGACTTGAGAAAAATCTCAAGCAATTTTGGGGGGTTTATATGAAAAAAAGTCAAGATTTATCGCTTTATCTATCAGTGCAATTGCCTACACTGCTTATTGCTCATCCAACATTTAAGTTTATCGGACTAAAACTAAATCAAGAAGTAGATAAAAATGTTTTGCACTCTATCTACCTTGAAAAAGAAGATGTTTCTGAAGAGTTCCCCTTCCGCGCACTAATTACCATCGCGGAGTGGAACGGCAACGGTGAAGAAGAAGAGTTTTTTTTAGATGCGCTTACCGCTGAACGCTTAATTGAAAAGCTACAATCTTTTGATGAAATTAGTTCATTCGTATTCTTTAAAATACCAAGTTCTATTACAATGGATACTATTCAGATGTATCCATTGCAGATGTTCTGTAAGTTATTTCCAGAGTTAGGCGCATTTGATAAATACGCATCTGCTGAGCAATTAAAAATGTTAGAACAACAATCATTACAATTGCTAAATACATTAGCGGATCGTTTAAACAAACGCTAAACATAGTAATTTATAAAAGTATATACCCCGTATGGCAAGCTTAGAGGAAAACATCTTCATTGCTAGAAAGTATCAATTTAACAAGTAATATTTTCAACTTGTCGGCTAGGATCCGTTTGCCTCACCGCTTGCTGAATTTTGCATCTTGAATGGTAACGGGTATATATATTGTTATTGATTTTAGCAAGGGAATAACCATTCTATTCAATCATTGCCTAGCCTCTAAGCTTTTAAATTCTCGCGGAAACCTGCATCTTCAGGTGTGATGGGTATATATCAATGACTAGTTTAAAATTACTTAAGCTTGAGAGCTTTTGTTGCCAAAGATCAATTTATAAAAAAACCAAATAAGAAGCACTAACATTACAATAATAGATAACAAGTTTGATCCTAATTCCGGGTGCAACATGCCTTGCAAGGCAGAATAAGAAAAGATGCCAAGAAAAAAACTCGCCCATGCCGGTTTTATCCAATCTTCAGCTTGCCCATTTTTAGTATAAATATAATAAAACTTACTCACACTAAAATATAAAGCTAAAAATGGGAAAATGGAAAAATGGAAATTTAATTTAGTTAATATATAATAACTCGCACTCAATGATATACCCATAATAAAAGGATAAATTAGCCAGTAAAATGAAATGTTCTTTAAATTCATAAATAGTCCCCTTAATAAACTAATTTGAAATCCTGAAAATAAAGCGCATACCTCAAAGTGCAATATCCTCATAGAAAAGATGGTCAGTGCTTGGCTCTTGGTGTTATTTTTTTACAAAAAATTAAAATAAACAAAGGACAAACGCGATGTAACTATTCCCTGATTTATACACATGTCAGTTGAACAAGCAACACAAAATCAAAGAATGTATTCATAAATTGATGCGATAGATAGTTTTTATTATAACGATATTAATTAAATGATTCAGCTTTAATTATCTCAATAGCGTCGGAACCATGATAATATTTAATTCATAACGAACTAAAAATAAAATAGGTTAAACATCTCGAATTTAAAAGTGCTTCACAAATACTTAATCGAGTTAATTTTGACAACTTTCGTCATCATTTATTAAGCAGAATTGGCAATCGTAAATATTCGTTTTTAATATTCCCAATGTCATATAAAAATAGATATATTTTGCTATTTCTTTTGACGGGGTACCACATTCTAGCATTTCCTGACTGACATATACACGTATTCCTGAGGCGATATCTACATGGTGTAGGACATGCTAACCGCAGCTCTCACATTTCTATCAAGCACACCTTTGCATCGCATATTGATAAAACATAAGACTTCTTTTGGATCAATCAATAATTCATCTGTTTTTATTAACTCATCTAATACTCTACGCTCTTCTCCAATGTTAGTTACTCAGAACCACAAGGGAAGCCTCTTATTGTTTTCTGCAATGTCAATCTGATCGTCAAAATTAACATTGGTGAACAAATTTAATGTTCGATGAGACAGGGTAATCGCAATATCCAAACCCTTGTTTATACCGACCGATAAGTGTCAAGACAACTATTTAATATTTCTTATTCCAATCTAAAAACGCTTTTGATAAAGCTAAGTTAGCTAAAATTCCTGCACGATAAACGTTCATAGCATTCTTATATTTAAATGTTTCATGAAAGCGTTCTTCATTATAAAATTTAATGTTATCCTCTTTAATGTGTTCCTTGACGTGGTCAACTAAATTCACA
>JAGLDN010000103.1 GCA_023145575.1 Psychromonas sp. | reverse complement strand
CTTACGCCTTGTGCAGGTCTCAACTGCATAACATCAGTGAGTAACTACGTTAATCACCAAAGGTAAAATAAAGACCTTAATTCTTAACTAGTTGTTCTATGTCGACTTGTTTATGAACAGTAAGTTATAACTTTGTTGATTGGTGCCAATTGACTTTCGGGGCTTAAGCTCGATTTTTTATGAAAAAAAGGCACTGCTTCGTTATAACATTCGAAAATTGAGTAACCAATAAATCATTAATATACATTCGTTAATGCGACGGTAAAACGATTAGCATCGCTAATCGTTGATAGACCGGCTGTTATGCCTTGCTCTGATGTTTGATCTAAAGCCTTACAAAGCAATTTTACGTCACATGGGTATAAATTAGTGACAAAATGATGCGCCTTTGTTTTTGGCAATATAATTTGGTTGCGTTGAAAACCACTCGAGGGCGCGACGCATATCTTTAAGTAGCATGTCTGCCATATCGCGACTGAACCCCTCTTTGACAACGATACGTTGGACGATTAATTCATGGCGATTAGCTGGCATCGGATACGCAGGTATTAACCAGCCACGCTCACGTAATTTATCGGCCATATCAAATAAGGAAAAGTTAATCGTCTTAACAGCTTCCGGTTTTAATTTCCAACAAAAGACTGGAATATCAATTCCCGTTGTAATGAGTTCAAAAGGATCTAGCTTTGCTATTTCAGAGGATAAATATAGTGCTACATCTTGACAGGCTTGATGTATACGGCGATATCCATCCATACCCAAGCGTAAAAAATTGTAATACTGGGCAACAACCTGATTACCAGGGCGTGAGAAGTTGATAGAAAAATCAACCATATCTCCACCAAGATAACTAACATGAAATACTAGATCTTCTGGTAAATAGGTTTTATCTCGCCATAGGATCCATCCAACGCCAGGGTACACCAGTCCATATTTGTGGCCTGAAGCATTGATCGATACAACACGAGGAATACGAAAATCCCATTGTAATTCTGGCTGGATAAAGGGAGCAAAAAAACCACCACTAGCAGCATCAACATGAATCGGGATGTTGATTCCAGTTTGCTGTTGATATTGATCCAAGGCTAAAGCCACCTCTTCAACGGGCTCATAGCGGCCATCGAAGGTACTCCCCATTATCACAATGATACCAATTGTGTTTTCATCGACCAGTTTTAAGGCTTCTTTTGCATTTAAGGTGAAGCGATCACCTTCGCAGGGTACTTCACGAGCTTCAATATCCCAGTATTTACAAAACTTGTGCCAGCAAATCTGGGTGTTAGCGCCCATTACAATGTTTGGTTTATCCGTTGTTTTGCCAGCCTGTTTCATCTTTTCACGCCAGTTCCATTTCATCGCCATACCACCAAGCATTGCCGCTTCGCTAGAGCCAATTGTCGAGGTTCCGGTGGCAGTCTCATGATTTTTTGCATTCCACAAGCCAGCTAGCATATTTACACAGCGTCTTTCAATTTCTGCGGTTTGCGGATATTCATCCTTATCGATCATATTCTTGTCAAAACATTCACTCATCAACCTTGTGGCTTCTGGCTCCATCCAAGTCGTCACAAAGGTCGCAAGGTTCTGTCGTGATTGACCATCTAAGATCAATTCATCATGGATGACATTATAGATAGTCTCTGGCGCAGTGCTCTGTTCTGGTATGTGGTGCTTCGGTATACTGTTAGTCATTTTCCGTGCTGCGTAGATAGGCGTCAATATCGATTCAGGAACCGCATCATTGTCATGTTTTTTTTGATCGTGCATAAAGTAAATTCTCCAATATTGTTTAACGTATCTTGAAATCTTTCGTGGTAATTTTTTTGTGACTTATAGGCTGCTTTTAGAGTCATTAACGGGAGGAAAAGGTGAATTCCTTCCATGTAATGACATATATGTTGAACCATAAGTGTTGTGCTATTATTGATTATATCAACAAAATTGTCAACTTGCGCAAAGCTAAAGAAATACCACTATTAAGTTAGATAAAGAATAAAATGACAAACTTTTAGATAAATAAAATTTAATTCACGACTTATTTGTAGTGTAAATAATAAATACCTTAATATCACTTATAAATGCAATATCATATCGGTTCAATTTGCCGATCTGAATAGTTCACTTTATGTCAGATGGGCGTAAAAAAATGATTATTTTTGATTATAAAGCGTAGGGATTGCTTGGCGTTTATGTTGCGTGCGTTTGTACATCGCGATAAGCTTGTCTTGTACTTTTTGTGTGACATTTTTTCCTTCTAAAAAGTCATCGATTTCCTCATAGGTCATGTTAAGTGCGATTTCATCTTCAAGTAAGGGTTTATCTTCTTCAAGATCAGCAGTTGGCGTTTTTTTAACTAGCAGATCTGGCGCGCCAAGAACATGTGCGATTGATCTTATTTGGCGTTTATTAAGTCCAAATAGTGGTACCAAATCACAAGCGCCATCGCCGTATTTTGTATAAAACCCTGTGATATTTTCTGCGCTGTGATCTGTGCCTACAACAAGTCCATTTGTTAAACTTGCAATCTCATATTGGGCAATCATGCGCATGCGGGCTTTTACATTTCCCTTTATAAAATCAATATTATCATTTAGCTTTACGTTAACATTGCTTGCTTGTAAAGCACAGAGTACCTCTTGATGAATACCATTAGTGCCACTTTCTATATTGGCGGTGACCTGATGAGATGGCTTGATAAATTGTAGTGCGAGTTGTGCTGCATCTTCATCTTTTTGAATCGCATAAGGTAAACGTACCGCGATAAATTGATAGTCAGTAGTATTTTCTTGTAGGTTAAGTGCATCAACCGCTAATTGGCATAATCGCCCTGTGGTACTAGAATCAATGCCACCACTAATGCCAAGAACAAGTGTTTTGCAATCAGCATTTTTCAGTGTTTTTTTGATAAATTCCATTCGGCGTTTTATTTCAAATTTGATATCAATCGTGGTAAGTACGTGCATTTCTTCTAAAATAATTTTTTTCATGGGACGCCCTCTATATTAAAAATTAATAAATATTACCTGAATTCTCGATAGCAACATATCCAAATCCTACTCTTTTTAACCCATCTATACCCATCGCACCTGAAAATGCAGGTTTCAGCGAGAATTAAAAAACTTCGAGGCAAGGCATTGATTGAAGAGAATGGTTATTCCCTTTCCAAAATCAATAACAATGCATATATTCGAATCAAAAGCCAGGTTCAGGGTAACTGCGATGCATCATCGCAGCTGCCAGTCTTCCATAAATATGTGTAAGTAATCCTTTTGACCAATGAACGTTTGCTGCATCTTCAATGCCTGTAACTTGAGTGAGCCAAGCAAATAATGCTTCAATAGGCTGTCTAATACGTGATCTTGCATTTGAATATTTTTTTCCTCTGTCGATAACTCATTCTGCTTCTTTGTTTTTTTAGGTGTCAATACTTTCAAAACCTGCTCTGATTAACCTTATCTTCATTGGATCTTTTTAAGCTTGATTGCCAAACAGCAAATTGTCTGTAGGCATCGGTCGAATTTGTTCAAAAACAGGTCCATCCTGTCTCTTGGCTTCTTCAATAAAGATTATTTCATGATCTTGTTAGGCTGGCTTCTCGTTTACGTGAAACAACATGTGCTTTGACACCGTAATAATACATTTTCTTAGTTTAGTTGTAGCTTTTGCTTGTGAGCTCTGGTGACACTTTAGCTGTGTAAGCATATTTATTCTTAGCGAGTGAAATATGAAACGGATCCATAAGATAAACGCTGTCATTATCAGTCGATATTTTTTTGTTTGCAAAAAATCTATCAAGGCAATAAATCCATCTGCATCTTGGTTGGTAACGGGTATATAAGCCTTTAAAACTCGCCCTTTGGGGGCCAACAGACTAAATTATCTTTTGCATTGCAATACTCAAAAAGTTAATAACAATAAAGGGTTAAAGTTTTTTTTAACCCGACCGAAGGGAGCATTGTGCCTTGAACCTCAATCACTTAGGTGTCCTGAAACGTGTATTTTCAGGAAAAACAGTTTAATTTAAAGCATAAGTTTATGTAAGTTGGTATTTGCTTGCGAAATTTATAATGATGAAGTAAGTTATCTTATGCCGTAAAATAGTAAAGCTATTTATTGTAATTGGTATTATTATAAGTAAAAACGCAGATCAACCCAAATTGTGCTAAATTTTAATCCAAATACACTCTGTTAATAAAGAAATTTGCTTTACATTCAGTATGCATTTTTTCAGGAAAAACATTTAAAATAGTGATATTTTAGATAATCACTTATATTTTAACTTTTTTATCTCTTATAATGCGTTAAATAATTAATTTATATTCAATAATATTTGTACTGATCATCACCCGTTGTTTCTTATCATTTATCAAGGTATCTAATATGTCTTTAAGTGTGGTTATTCTTGCTGCGGGAAAAGGTACTCGTATGCTTTCTACTTTACCAAAGGTGCTTCATAAAATTGCTGATAAGCCGATGCTCCAGCATGTCATTGATACTGTTAAACATCTGGATGCAGATAATATTCATGTAATTTATGGACATGGTGGTGATAAGCTTAAAAAAACCATTACTGAACCAGGGTTAAATTGGATTGAGCAAAGTGAGCAATTAGGTACAGGTCATGCAATGCAGGTCGCGCTTCCTCACTTTAAAAGTAATGAAAAAATATTAATTGTTTATGCTGATGTACCTTTGCTTTCGACCGACACTTTACAAAAATTAATTGAAGCTCAGGCAAATAATGACATCGGTTTATTGACAATCAATCTAGATGATCCTCTTGGATATGGTCGGATAGTGCGTATTGATGGAATGGTTTCGGAAATTGTTGAGCAAAAAGATGCAAGTGAAATTCAGCAGAAAATTTGTGAGGTGAATACAGGTATTTTAGTTGCTAGTGTTTGTGATCTTCACCGTTGGTTACCTGCGTTATCGAATGAAAATGCATCTCAAGAATTCTATCTTACCGATATTATTAAGATGGCACATCAAGAAGGCGCCGCAATAGAAACGGTTCAACCAAGTAATTCAAGTGAAGTTGAAGGTGTAAATAATCGTTTGCAGCTTGCGAGACTTGAGCGAATATATCAATTAAATCAAGCAGAAAAGCTTTTACTACAAGGTACGATGGTACGTGATCCGACGCGTTTTGATTTGCGAGGGGAGGTTGCTTGTGGGCAGGATGTTGATATTGATATTAATGTCATTATTAAAGGAAAAGTGACGCTTGGCGACAATGTGGTGATTGGTGCAAACTGTATTTTAATTGATTGTGAGCTTGCAGATAATGTTGAAATTAAGGCAAATTCAATTGTTGAGAAAAGTATTATTGGTGAAGGCTCTGATGTAGGTCCTTTTGCTCGTATTCGCCCTAATACTGTATTGAATAAAAATGTCCATATAGGAAATTTTGTTGAAATTAAAAATTCGATGTTAGGTAATGACAGTAAATGTGGGCACCTAACTTACCTTGGCGACACGATCGTGGGTGAGCGAGTGAATATAGGCGCAGGTGTAATCACCTGTAATTACGATGGGGCAAATAAGTTTCAAACAGTCATTGGTGATGATGCATTTATTGGCTCTGATTGTCAATTAATAGCACCTGTAACCGTTGAAAGTTGTGCAACCACAGGTGCTGGCACAACGATTTCGCAAAATGTACCTCAAGGTAATTTAAGTATTGCGCGCGTGAGGCAACGAAATATAAAAAATTGGAAAAGGCCCGTTAAAATTTCAAAATATACAAGCAACTGCTGATTAAAGATCAACATCGCTAATATTACCACAGACAAAAGTTTTCGCTTCACCGTTTGTTCTTAGAGTAGCTAACTTACAATTCGTTTTCGAGTTCGTGCCTCCCAATTAAAATTAAGCAAGACAATTACTAGGTAGGCTTAATTATTCGTTTTACGGATCTTTAACAGACGATTACAAACGTAGGTTTTCTCAAGATGTGTCATTACTTTTTCAGGCATCCCTTTTGGTAACTCAACAGTTGAATAATCATCGTTAATTTTTATATCACCAATAAAACGACTATTTATATTTGCTTCATTGGCAATTGCACCGACGATATTTTTAAATTGGACCCCGTGTGTACGTCCAACATCTATGTGAAATGTTTCAAACTCAACATCCGTTGTGCGGGCTCTATTGCGTGATTTATCAGTACGATCAGCTCGACCACGCAGATTTCTTTCACGAGAACTTCGATCATAACCATTGCCATTTGTTTGCGGCTCTATAAATTTATCTTCATTAGGTTGCAGAGGCTTTTCTTTTTGTGCCATTAATAATAGCGTGGCGATGAAATCAATATCTTCGATTTTAGCTTCATTTTTAATTTGTTCAGCCAGCGTACGGAAGAACGTAAGATCTTCGCTTTCCGATAGTTCAAACAGATTTTTTTGGAAGTTCTTAATGCGTGTTTGCGTTACTTGTTCACGACTCGGTAAATCCATTATTTGTATCTTTTGACGAGTCGCACGTTCAATTGCTTGGAGTAAACGGCGCTCGCGAGGTGATACAAACAAAATTGCTTTACCTTTGCGACCAGCACGGCCTGTACGACCGATACGATGAACATATGATTCAGTATCAGTTGGGATATCGTAGTTTACTACCAAGCTTAAGCGGTCAACATCAAGTCCGCGTGCGGCAACATCAGTTGCAACCAAAATATTCAAACTACCTGATTTAATACGCGCAATTGTACGCTCGCGTAATTGCTGATTCATATCACCATTTAAAGCCGCACTTGGATAGCCACGTGCCTCTAGGCGTTCTGCAAGTTCAACAGTTGCCGTTTTTGTGCGAGCAAAGATTATGACCCCATCAAACTCCTCTGTTTCTAGCATACGAGTTAATGCATCAAGTTTGTTTACACCACGCACAATCCAACATTTTTGTTCAATGTTTTCAACAGTTGACTTTGCTGTATTAATTTTAATTTCAGCAGGATTATTCATGTAGCGCTTAGTGATGACTTTAATTTGATTTGGCATGGTTGCAGAAAATAGGGCGGTTTGGCGATTTAGTGGCATCTGTTCCATGATAGTTTCAACATCATCAATGAAACCCATACGTAACATTTCGTCTGCTTCATCGAGCACTAATGCAGCCAGTTTTGAAAGATCTAATGTTTTTCGTTTTAGGTGATCCATAATACGTCCAGGTGTGCCAACAATAACTTGTGGCCCGCGACGTAGTTGATTAAATTGTATGTTGTAGCTTTGTCCACCATAAATAGCCAGTACATTAAAATCGGGTAAATAACGTGCGTATTGCCGAAATGCATCAGCAACCTGAATAGCCAACTCGCGAGTTGGCGTAAGTACTAAAACTTGTGGGTGCTTTTCATTTAACACAATATTTGCAAGAAGAGGTAATGCAAATGCTGCTGTTTTACCCGTTCCAGTTTGTGCAAGTCCTAACACATCTTGACCATTTAAAATGTGTGGTATACATTGTTCTTGTATCGGTGTTGGTTGTTGATAACCTAATTCTGAAACAATTTTTAGTAACGATTCAGGTAAGTTAAGTTCAGTAAAAGAAGGTGGTGATTGAGTTGATTTTGTTTCAATTGACTCTGTCATAGAAGCCCCATTTATATGTTTAAAATATTTTTTATCGCATAATCAATCGCGAAGAAAATCTAATATCAGCCTAATACCTACCATTATCCTTATTCATACTGTTGTCGGATAATATTATCTTGCATTACTTATTGAGATAACTATTGAATCGTAGGTCTACTCTGAATCTGTATGTGATTTGTGTAGCTTTTAAAAGTAGCAAGTGCGCATAGTGTACTTTAATTTATCATAATATGCTCATTTTATTTGATCTTGTCCACAAATTAAATAAAAAAATTGATTGACAAGTCATTTTGTAAATGTATTTAGATGGGTATATTGGCATGGCTTGTAATGAAACACGATAAATATTTTGCTATCCCGTTAGTATTCATTCGTACTATGGGCTTGATTAACCGAGTATTAGTTTTCATTCTTACGACCAATGGACAAATAACGTTAAGTAACTTGGTCATAAATAAACTTATACAAATAAGTGTCTCTGAACATCTGATCTAAGTCATTTATCCTATTATTTAAATGAATGCATGATATTATAATCTTCTTTTACATTTAAAGAATGAAAATACTATGTTGCCTATTTTACGACCTTACCGGGGAATAAACCCTTCTATTGGAAATTCTGTTTATCTTGATCCTTTTTCTTGCATCATTGGTGATGTAAGTCTTGCCGACGATGTTGGTATTTGGCCTATGTGTGTATTGCGTGGAGACGTCAATAAGATCAAAATAGGAAAACGCACAAACGTTCAAGATGGGTCTGTTTTACATACGACATCCAAAAGCGATTATTCAGCAGGCGCTATCGTTGTTATAGGTGAAGACGTCACTGTTGGACATAAAGCAATGCTACATTCTTGTCAAATAGGTGATCGCGTATTAATTGGTATGGGAGCAATTATTTTAGATCATGCGATTATTGAGAATGATGTCATTGTTGGTGCTGGCAGTTTAGTGCCTACAAATAAAAGGCTTGAATCAGGATATCTATATATAGGTAGCCCTGCAAAACAGGTACGAAAACTAACCAAAAAAGAGCTTGTATTCCTTAAACTCTCTGCGGCTCATTATGTCGCATTAAAAAATGAGTATTTAGAGCAATTAAAGTGAATAGTCTCTCTATCAAATATCATCTATGATACTACGGAATTAAAAATTCACAGAGGATTTTATACCTCATTGCTGAGGACAATTTACCTTTTGCGGAACTCTCTTAAGGTGTTAAACAGCAACAATAATTAGCATTATTCGTTAATTTTATCTATAAACTGTTGAGAATAAAAACGTTCGTAAGCCAGTTTCTATGTCTTAATCGTAAGATTTAGTTCGTGCCTTGCGTCGCATTTTGAGGTAAAATTAATATAAACGCAATGAAACTCAAAGGACTCATAATATGAACGAAGACTACAGCTCATTGCGTAGAAATGTAAGCTTATTAGGGCAAATCTTAGGCAATACTATTAGTGATGATCTTGGAAAAGATTTTTTAAATAAAGTTGAATGTATCCGTAAACTTTCCAAGTCATCTCGCGCTGGAAATAAAGAAGATGGCAATTCGCTTCTTAAAATCCTCACCAACCTAGGTGATGAGGATCTTGTTCCTGTTGCCCGCGCTTTTACGCATTTTTTGAATCTTGCCAATATAGCGGAGCAATTTCATGGTATTTCTCGTCAGTGTGATGGTGCCGCTGATTTAGTTGATCCAATGCATCAGCTCATTATTAAATTAAAGCAAGCTAATTTGTCAAAGGACACGATACAAAAAGCAATTGTCGACTTGAAAATGGATATAGTACTGACGGCACATCCGACAGAAATTACTCGCAGATCGCTCATTTATAAACATACTGTCATCAATGACTGCTTAAGTAAGCTTGAATTAACGGAGATATCAGATAAAGAAAGAGAGCAACTCCTTGATCGCATCACACAACTGATCATTCAAGCATGGCATACAAATGATATTCGAACAAAACGTCCTACTCCAATTGAAGAAGCAAAGTGGGGCTTCGCTGTAATTGAAAACAGTCTCTGGGAGGCCGTGCCTCAATATGTTCGAGAGTTAAATGACAAAATACAAACAAATTTAGGCATTTCTCTTCCTATTGGCTCTTCCCCCATTATTTTTACTTCGTGGATGGGCGGAGATCGAGATGGCAATCCATTTGTTACTGCAAAAGTCACACAAAAAATACTGATCATAAGTCGTTGGATGGCAATTAACTTATATTTAAATGACATCGAACAACTTATCAAAGAATTATCAATGAATAATTGTGATAGTGAAATGCGTCTTATTGTTGGCAAAGCTGAAGATCCATACCGTTATATTTTAAGAAAACTACGCAGTGAATTAGAAGAAACCTTAATGGCATTAAGTGCTTTATTGCAAGGTCATGAATCAGGTGCTGTTGATGTAATTACGACAACGGCGCAACTCAAAACGCCTATCGAGCTATGTTACAATTCACTGAAAAATGTTGGAATGAACGCTATTGCAAATGGCGGTATTTTAGATACTTTACGTCGTATTGATTGCTTTGGTATCAGTTTAGTGAAACTCGATATTCGTCAAGTTTCCGATCTTCACATTGAAACCATCTCCGAGATCACTCGTTATTTAGATATCGGAGATTTTAGTGTATGGGATGAAGGTCGCAAACAAACGTTTTTATTGCAAGAGTTACAGAGTAAACGGCCACTGATTCGAAGTGATTGGAAACCCTCTAAACCAGTGCAAGAAGTACTCGATACCTGTCGTGTTATTGCCAAAGCAGATCCAGATGCATTAGGTATTTATATTATTTCAATGGCTAGGGCAGTATCAGATGTACTTTCGGTACAATTATTATTAAAAGAAGCAGGTTGCCCGTTCAAAATACCCGTCGCGCCACTTTTTGAAACGCTAGATGATTTAAACCATGCTGCTGATGTGATGAAACGTTTATTAGCCATTGATTGGTACCGTGATTATATCAATGGTAAGCAGCATGTGATGATCGGTTATTCGGATTCAGCAAAAGATGCAGGCGTAATGGCTGCAAATTGGGCGCAATATACAGCACAAGAAGGATTAGTTAAAATTTGTAATGAAAGTAATATTCAGTTGATTTTATTTCACGGTCGGGGTGGCACAATCGGACGAGGTGGTGCACCTTCGCACCAAGCAATATTATCTCAACCTCCTGGATCGCTAAAAGGGGGCTTACGCGTTACAGAGCAAGGTGAAATGATCCGCTTTAAATTTGGTTTGACTAAAGTTGCGCTGCAAAGCTTAAACATCTATACCTCAGCAATATTAGAAGCAAACCTATTGCCACCACCAGCACCTAAACAAGAATGGCGTGATCTTATGGATCAATTGGCGAAAGGATCTTGTGATGAATATCGGCATTATATTCAAGATGAAGCTGATTTTGTCCCCTACTTCACAAGTGCAACTCCAGAAGGTGAACTCGGCAAGCTTTCCTTAGGCAGTCGCCCAGCAAAACGTAAAGTTACTGGCGGTATTGAAAGCCTACGTGCTATTCCTTGGATCTTTGCTTGGAGCCAAAATCGCCTAATGCTACCCGCTTGGTTAGGTGCTGGTGGATCATTAAGAAAACTACTCAAAGATGGAAAAAAAGAATTATTGCAAGATATGTATTGCCATTGGCCATTTTTTCATACACGTTTAGAAATGCTTGAGATGGTGTTTTTAAAAACAGATAGTGGTCTTGCAAAGTATTACGAAGAGCGATTAGTGCCTAAAAAACTGTGGCCACTGGGTCAAGTTTTACGCGATAATTTAAAGGTAACACAAGAAACCGTGATAGAAACTATTCCTGAACATAAATTAATGCAAGAGCAGCCTTGGAGCAAAATATCGATTAAACTCCGAAATCCATATGTTGATCCTTTAAATATGTTGCAAGCCGAGTTACTTTCACGCTCTCGTAAAGAAAGAGAAAAAGTAAATCCACTAATTGATCAGGCGCTTATGCTGACGATTGCGGGGATCGCAGCAGGTCTGCGCAACACAGGCTAAAACCCTAGGGTTGTTTGTTCAATTCAAGGTGCTCAGTATCCAACAACGTTCGGGCTCGCCTTCAACGGGCAAGCTAATTTGTTGAGCTAGTGTTGTATTTTACGTTATATTGGAATAAAAATGAAGAAAATGAACTTATTAGATACCATAGGTTTACGTTGCCCAGATCCAGTAATGATGATCCGAAAAACGATAAGAAACATGCACACAGATGAAATAATAAAAGTACTCGCCGATGACCCATCAACCACCCGCGACATTCCAAGTTTTTGCCAGTTTATGGATCATACTCTAATTGAAAGTCAAACTCTTGAAATCCCCTATTTTTACGTTATTCAGAAAGGAAAATAGACACTATTGATCTTATAACTTAAATTTATTTTGCCTGTTGTGTCATATTCTGAACATCAAAAGATCAAATGGTGTTGAATCTTTAGCTATTTTAGCTATAGTTATCATTTCTTAGATTTGGGAGAAACACAATGAAAAAAAAACTAACGACAGATGCAGGATGCCCTGTATCAGATAATCAAAATGTCATGACCGCAGGCTCGCGTGGGCCCCAATTATTACAAGATGTGTGGTTCCTCGAAAAATTAGCGCATTTTGATCGAGAAGTGATCCCTGAGCGACGTATGCATGCAAAAGGCTCTGGCGCATATGGAATATTCACTGTAACTCACGATATTACCAAATATACAAAAGCAGCAATATTCTCTAATATTGGTAAGAAAACGGAATTATTCACTCGGTTTACAACCGTTGCTGGTGAACGTGGTGCTGCTGATGCAGAGCGAGATATTCGTGGTTTTGCTATTAAGTTTTATACCGAAGAAGGTAATTGGGATATGGTCGGTAATAATACGCCTGTTTTCTTTTTACGTGATCCCTTAAAATTTCCCGATCTTAATCATGCGGTAAAACGTGATCCACGCACCAATATGCGTAGTGCACAAAATAATTGGGATTTTTGGACATCGCTGCCTGAGGCGCTCCATCAAGTCACAATTGTCATGAGTGACAGAGGTCTACCAAAAACTTATCGACACATGCATGGCTTTGGTAGCCATACATTCAGTATGATCAACGTTAACAACGAGCGTGTGTGGGTTAAGTTTCACTTTCATTCCAACCAGGGTATTGAAAACTTAACTGATCAAGAAGCTGAGATTGTAATTGGTAAGGATCGTGAAAGCCACCAAGCAGATCTATATAATGCAATTGAAACGGGGAATAACCCTTCATGGGTATTAAAAATTCAGGTGATGACAGAAGCGCAAGCAGAAAACTCACCTTACAATCCTTTTGATCTCACTAAAGTCTGGCCGCATGCTGACTATCCGTTAATCGAAGTAGGTGTAATGGAACTTAATGAAAACCCTAAAAACTTCTTTGCCGAAGTTGAACAATCAGCATTTAATCCAGCAAATGTTGTTCCTGGCATTAGTTTCTCACCTGACAAAATGTTACAAGGACGTTTATTTGCTTACGGTGATGCACAGCGGTACCGGTTGGGGGTAAACCATAATCATATACCAGTTAATGCACCTCGTTGCCCTGTTCATAATTATCATCGTGATGGCGCTATGCGTGTAGATGGGAATTTTGGTGGCACAATTGGTTATGAGCCTAATAGTAAAGAGGAGTGGCAAGATCAGCCTGAGTATACAGAGCCACCAATGAATTTATCAGGTGCAGCAAAATGTTGGGATCACCGTGAAGATAATGATTATTATTCGCAACCTGGTCATTTATTCAATTTGATGAACACTAAGCAACAAGAAGCTTTATTTATGAATACTGCTGGCTCAATAGCTGGCGCCTCAATGGATGTTAAGAAACGTCATATTCGACATTGTTTAAAAGCACATAAAAATTATGGCGCTGGCATAGCAAAGGCACTTAATATATCTCTAGGTGATATTTGATCATTTAAAATGCTCTGCCTATAATGTAATTGTTATTGAAATATTTGGTGATTTAATAACGCGAAGTCAGGTTGATTTTAAAATGGGAGATTTCAATTAATTTTAAAAATTAAGTGTTACCACTACCAAAGAGTTGCAATATTATATAAACTCCTTTAAGCGATCTTTAAGGAGTTTTTTCATGTTTACAAATAATCAAGTATTAGTGCTTAATGGCCCCAATTTAAATTTGCTCGGACAACGCGAGCCTCTAAAATATGGGAAAGAAACACTCGATGATATCATGGTAAACCTTTCTTCTCAAGCAGAAAGTCTAGATCTCAAGCTTTCTCATTTACAAAGTAACCAAGAATACGAACTGATTGAAAGAATACATATATCAATGAATTGTGTCGATTTTATTATCATTAATCCTGCCGCATTGACACATAGTAGTATTGCGTTGAGAGACGCATTATTAGCGGTTAATATCCCCTTTATTGAAGTACACCTTTCCAATATCTATGCGCGTGAGGAATTTCGTCATCATTCTTATTTTTCAGATGTCGCCCAAGGGGTTATTTGTGGACTTGGAGCAAAAGGTTATCAATATGCTTTACAATATGCCGCAGCACAACTTACAAGTAAATAAAATTTTAGGACAAAATCCATGCCTTGGATCCAGCTAACCCTCAATGCAACATCAAAAAATGCATCCGCAATTGGTGAATTACTCATGGACAATGGCGCACTTTCGACTACCTTTACCGATCTGCAAGATACCCCTATTTTTGAAGCATTGTCGGATGATGAGCCTCTTTGGGTTAACACACAAATCACAGGTTTATATGACGCTGACGTAAACCTGAGCTCTGTTTTAACAATGCTCAATTCAAGCCCACTCTTTAATGAAGATTTTTTTCATAAAATTGAATTACTTGAAGACAAAGACTGGGCGCGCGAGTGGATTGATAACTTCCATCCTATGAGGTTTGGTAAGCGTTTATGGATATGCCCGAGTACGAAGCCTATTCCAGATAAAAATGCAGTGAATGTGATCCTTGATCCTGGGCTTGCTTTTGGTACGGGTACCCACACAACAACCGCGCTATGTTTAGAGTGGTTAGATGCGCAAAATCTTAACAATAAAGTAATGGTTGATTTTGGCTGTGGATCTGGCATTTTAGCTATCGCTGCAATTAAACTCGGAGCAAAACGTGTGATTGGTATTGATATTGATCCTCAAGCTATTTTAGCAAGTAGTGATAATGCGGCTCGTAACGGTGTCTCAGATCAACTCCTGCTCTATCTACTTGAGGATTTACCTCAGGACACCTTAGCTGATGTACTTGTTGCCAACATTCTTGTTGGCCCTTTACGCGAACTTGCAATAACGATTGAAACCCTTGTAAAACCCTCTGGCATATTGGCTCTTTCTGGAATTTTAGAGGATCAAAGCGAAGAATTAATGGGGATTTACGATCAATGGTTTAGGATGCAAACGCCTAAAATTGAAAACGAATGGGTAAGGCTTTCGGGTATTAAACATGTTTAGATGTTTGGCTCGTTCGTTGGTGATAGCTTTTTTTTTGTATTTATTGTCTGATAACTATGCGATGTAAAGATGCAACGTCCGCGATTAGTTCGGATGTCAGCTCATGACACAATATGAGTGATGAGTGATGAGTGATGAGTGATGAGTGATGAGTGATGAGTGATGAGTTAATAGTTATTCTCTTTTTGACTTAGAGTAACCTGGCTTCAATTTTTGTCAATTAGTTCGGTACGATTTTTATTGTTGACTTTTTATTTTGTAGTCCCATGGCTTTATATTTTATAGCTTTCTTTTACACCCTGATTAAATCCCCTTAATTCATGATAAACAAGACGTCCAAGTCCTGTTATTTTAACCTATCAGGATCCACCTTAACGCTGGAGCTCCAACGATGTTCTTTTCAGTTTTCTTTCGCGTTAGTATTAATCTTTGTTTTTATTGACAAGAAGATAACTCACGCGCAACAAACTTTAAGGGAGTATTCATCAAATAATTGTCATATTTGCATTAATTTAACCAACTAAATATAATAACGCTAATTGTTGAAAGCCCTCTGTCGCGCCTTATTTTGGTCATTAAAAAATAAAATCGCGATTTATATTGAGTTAATATGGGAATATCAGCAACAGCGCAAAATAAGCAAAACTCAGGTAAGCCTAGAGTATAATCACACACAACTACTGCTAACAAGTATTAAATACTTACAAAAACAATCATTTAATGACACTTGTATATAAAACATTCTACGGTTTGAAAAAAGAAAATAAAACTATAAATGATTGACAAGGAAAATAATTAAAAAAGTATGGCTTATTAATCTTTATTATTCTACAAAAACTGCGTAGAATAGATACCATTAGTGAAGGTCTATCAATATACTATTATTCATGGAATTGCTATACATGAAAATTGGTAAATATCAATTAATAAATAATCTTATTTTAGCACCGATGGCAGGCATCACAGATCGCCCCTTTCGAGAACTTTGCAAAAAGAATGGTGCTGGGTTAGCTGTTTCAGAAATGCTTTTATCTAATCCACGTATTTTGAACACTAAAAAGTCTAAATTAAGAATGGATCTTCACAATGAATCTGGTATCCGTTCAGTACAAATAGCAGGATCGCAACCAATTGCAATGGCGCAATACGCACAGTTATGTGTACAACAAGGTGCTCAAATCATTGACATTAATATGGGGTGCCCTGCAAAAAAAGTGAATAAGAAAAATGCGGGGTCTGCCTTATTATTAAAGCCTAAATTGGTTCAATCAATTTTAGAGTGTGTTGTTAATGCAGTTGACGTGCCTGTTACGTTGAAAATACGTACTGGTTGGGATCAGGAAAATAGAAATGGTGTCCAAATAGCAAAAATAGCAGAGCAATCAGGTATTCAAGCACTTGCTGTGCATGGTCGGACTAGGCAATGTTTTTTTAGAGGCAACGCTGAATACGACACAATAAAGCAAATTAAAGAAAATGTAGCGATTCCCGTGATTGCAAATGGCGACATAACCAGTGTAGAAAAAGCCAAATATGTCTTTGACTATACAGGAGTTGATGCCATCATGATTGGACGAGGCGCACAAGGTGCACCTTGGATATTTAATGAAATTAACCACTATTTAAAGACAGGGGAGCGAGTTGCTCCCTTGCCAAAAACGGAAAAAGCTAGAATATTACTAAACCATGTATGTGCTATACACACATTTTACGGTGAAGTAATGGGGCCGCGTATTGCTAGGAAGCATATTGGTTGGTATTTACAAGCACAAGAAGCGTTTAATTACTTTAAACGACAGTTTAATGAGATTAATTGTCCAATAGAACAATTAATCTCATTAGAAAATTACCTCAATCAATAAAAGAGATTACAACCATGTTTGAACAAAATACATCTCAAGAAGCACTAACACCTACGACAAGTTTCTCTGCCATGGAAGAAATATCGCATCAATCTCTTCGTGAATCCGTTCGACAAGCGGTCTCTTGTTACGTTGCAAATTTAAATGGCCAAGGCACAACTGAGTTATACGAAATAATGTTATGTGAAGTTGAAAAGCCAATGCTAGACATCATAATGCAATATACTCGAGGGAACCAAACTCATGCAGCTTCTATGCTAGGTATTAACCGTGGTACATTACGCAAAAAATTAAAAAAATACAGTTTAAATTAATAACATTATGTGAATGTTTCTCAAGCTAGAAAGCAGTTTGAAGTAACTTGAGTATAGTAGTCAATTGACCTTGTTGATAAAACATCTTGAAATAGCATGGGTATATAACCATGCTACTTCAAAGTGCTTAAATTTAGGTGAAATTGCTTATTTGAAATTGTAATTGATATAACTGAAAATATTATGATGTAGCTATTTTGTAGCTATTTTGTAGATCTGATGCCGTATATTTCATTGATAAAGTGAATTTTATAAACTAACATATATTACTTAGTTAGGTAGATTCAGCCGTCAAATGCATGATCGACATGCCAATAGCGCTAGCATATGTTTCATCATTATTTCGAATGGTGTTTAGTTTAATATCGCTTTTCTTGGCCCATTATTTAACTGAATTAAATTGTTACGAACAGCTTCATCGTGGATCAGTTTAAAATCTGTAGATTCAGACCAATATTGTCGTAACAGCCCATTGGCATCTTCATTTAACCCTCGTTGCCATGAGCCGTATGGATCTGAAAAAATTAGCCACACTCAAGCGATTCTAAAACCTCTTTATGATAAGCAAATTCTTTGCCATTGTCTGCTGCTTTTGTTAAAACTAAGTTCTTAAATGGTGTCAATAATTCAATCGTTGTATCTGTCGCTGTTCTCGCTGATTTATCGAAATTCGCTTAGTTACAGTTTAACGAGTGAGTCGCTTAACTATTGTAAGCAAAGCATAGCATAGCATAGCTATGGCCTTTACCTATGACCAAATCTATCTCCCAATCACCAACTAAAATACGCTCATTAACAATGTCTGGGCGCTCTTCTATACCTAGGCGAACCTTTATTTACCCGCCTCCAGCCTACTTTCCCTTAGATCTGCAAGTATATAACCTTGCTTTACTGCGCTAGAATTTGTAGTGCTCCCCACCTTGTTTTTTTATCTTCCCAAATAAAGTTATAAATTGTTTCAATCGTCATAACTGGATAGGAAACCTCTCCTGTTCGCCTTTTAATTGTTTTGATATTTGTCTGAATAGCACGATAACATCGCTTGCCAATATTGCGCTTGAACTCTTGTGAAATCAAAGATTGATGCACACCAAGTTGTTTGGCTATTTTGATTTGATTTGATTTGCTTTGATTTGATTTATTGCACTTTTATTAAGGCCGTAAAGTTTGATCTTAGTGACTCAGTTAGTTGTTTATGTTTTTTC
>JAGLDN010000102.1 GCA_023145575.1 Psychromonas sp. | reverse complement strand
GTTATTCACTTTTCGATTATTGTAAAGCAGTCTTGGTTTCGAGCTTGTTCCCAGCAGGGCAATTTTATGCCTAGCACCTTGGTACTATTTCCCTTGCTGAATTTGCACTTTTACGTCACATGGGTATAGATATTCTTGAGCATTTATATTTTCCGACCAAATTTCTCCAGATTAAAATTGCATTTTTACGCTAATTATTCATTGTTTTCTCTGCTCATTTTATGGCGAGAGCCTAGGACTCTTTCTGTCTGTGTGATACTGATATTTGATCACTCATAGTTTGATCTTTTTACTATTATTAAAAAAGATATTTTTTCTAGATGAGAAATATGTTCAAAATTATAAATATATGTTTAATTTCGGTTAAATAATGGAGATAGTTAGAGAAATTATTAATACACACTCATCAAAAATATATTGATCAAAAAAATATTTAAAATTTTGCAGTACATTCAATTATTATTATTTTTTGTGAGAATCCACACAAACTACGTTATAAAATAACTAAAATATCTATAATCACAATTTTATACTTTACATTTAGTGAGGACATGCAATACATTTACAATCATATTACTTCATAAAATATAAAAAGCTATTTTTGTATTTTACGTAATATAAAAAGACTAACAATATTCACAAAAATGGATCTTAATATGAATAAAAATCAACTTATAACTGATATGGCAGAGAAATCTGAATTATCTAAATCTCAGGCAAAAGACGCAATCAACCAAATTATTACAAGTATAACAGCTAGCCTAAAAAATGGAGAGCCGGTTCAACTTATTGGTTTTGGTACGTTTAAAGTAAATCATCGTAATGAACGCATGGGGCGTAATCCACAAACTGGGGAGGCAATTAAAATTAAAGCTGCTAATGTGCCAGCCTTTGTCGCTGGGAAATCGTTAAAAGAGTCGGTAAATGTTTATTAAACTTTGGATAAATTAAACTAAGTTAATGTATCAATGTTGCTGATTTAAAACGCTCATACTGCGTTGAAGCTCGTGTTGTGGAATAATTATTTCAATAGTTAAAATCGTTAAATTATTTTAGTGCTAGACCATCAATGCAGTTGAGATAACCCAGATTCAACTTTTAAGTGTAGAGCTTAATTTAGTTGGAAAAGTAACCAGTTGAGCATATCTTCACTACTTTTCCTCTGACAAGCGCTACAAATAATGAATGAGTATAAATAACGCGCTGTAATACTAAGACAGCAACGTTTCTCGCTTACTATAAAGTTGACTGCGGCCCTATTATAACTTACCGTAAAGAGAGGTAAGGCTAGTTAATTTGTCATTAACCGAGAGTTAAAATTTAATGGTGTGGGCGGAGTTAACATTTTAAGCAGGCTGATAATGATTTTTATCCTCTGAACAAGCAATCAAAATGACAGCTGGTATGATCGATTTAATAAAATTCAAACAATTGAAAAGTTGGCTATAGATTAAATACCTGCTTGGTTGAATGAGAATACGAATGCTTCAATATGATGATATTTCCTCAAATTAGTTTATTTCAAAAAATCGCCAAGCGATAGGATAACAAAGTTATTTTGAAATTAAACGAGACACCCAGAAAAATTAAAGTATAATTAATCGTTAAATAGCACGCTAAATTAATCGCTAAGGACATTGTGGCAAAAGTCGCTTAATTGATATGCACTTGAGCAGAATTTGCTGGTTTATAATTATACTACTTAAAAATAGTAGGAAAATGTTTCATGATTACGCTTTATCAATTTCAGAACGAACGTGTCAGCCAAGCGTTATCCGACTATTTAAATAAAATAGCGATAAAAAACCATATTGAACAAAATGGGGAGGACTTTTTAATTCGATTAGAAGATGACGCCCAGCATTCAATCGCACAACAAGAGCTGGATCTCTTTTTAAAAAATCCAAATGCAAACAAATACCTATCAGCAAGCTGGCAGACAGGCACTACCGATCGACCTCATGATCCGCATGCTTTTGCAAATTCTAATTTCATGGCTAATTTCATCCAACATGGTGGAATTTTAACACATAGTATTTTTTTTATTTGTATTGTTATCTTTGTCGGTATATATCTACAAGTAATTGATCCAACCCAGTCTATTTTAGGATTTTATCACACAGAGCCATTTGACCTGCTACAATTCTGGCGATTTATTACCCCTGTTTTTTTACATTTTAGTGTTTTGCATATTACCTTTAATCTTTTATGGTGGTGGCAAATTGCGGGTATCATTGAAAAACGACAAGGAACACAACGGCTTGCCTTTATTTTTATATTTTCAGCCTTCATATCAAATCTTGCTCAGTATTTATTAGTAGGCCCAAATTTTGGAGGGCTCAGTGGAGTTGTTTATGGCATTGTGGGTTACATATGGCTTTATGGACTTTTAAACAAAAAAAGTTTAGTTAATTTATCAAATGCAATGTTTATCTTCCTCATGGCATGGCTAGTGTTAGGCTTTGTTAATATTTTACCCATCAACATTGCTAATTATGCTCATTTAGCAGGTTTAATCAGTGGGTTAATCATTGCCTTTATCGCTTCAGCATTAAAGCTAAAAGATTTATAACGGTAATCTTCTCAAAATATATTAGAAGTCAAATGTAAAACTTTCTAAAATGCTTAACAGTAGGAAATTATTTATGCAAAAAGCATATTTTACAGACAGCCCAATTCTCGTCAGTTAAAATAAGCAGACAGTGGTATTCATAAGCCTTCATTTTATACCCGTTATCATTTAAGGTGTAAATTCAGCAAGCTGTGAGGTAAATAGATCCTAGATCCCCACCATTAATGACGACTATACCCATGATACTTCGTAATGCAACGTCAGATCGGCAGATTATACTAATGTTCTCGACATAAAATTTTCCTATGCTTGATTCTTCCGAAAATGATAAGCGCAGCCAATCGGTTATAGGTGGAATGTTGCGTTTTATACTGTTCATCGAGTTCGTTTCTGATGTTTCATTTTTAGGTAGCATGGGAATTGCATATAGATAAATTTCATGACATACGCCCTGCGCAAGTTGTCAATTTAATGTTGTAACTTGTAACTTGTAACTTGTAACTTGTAACTTGTAACTTGTAACTTGTAACTTGTAACTTAGTAGCTATATAATTTATAATTTTTTTTTGTGGAACACCTATTTAGATATCAGACGTCAACTACCTTGG
>JAGLDN010000101.1 GCA_023145575.1 Psychromonas sp. | reverse complement strand
TTCCGTTTAAGCAACTTGTTAGCTGTATTACTCGCTGAGCTTATACGTTTTTGGATCATAATTCTCTCGATAATTACTATGTTTCATAGCTTCTGATATATCATTTAATCGATTTTGAGAAGGCTCTGTCAAACGAGAGCTAATATTGAAAAATGGATATAAACCATGAATATCAGGATGGAGTTCCGCCGCAACACAAACATCGGAAGTTGAGACATACCTGCCACCCCATTTTTCTATTACGTGCTTTAACGCAAGAGCTTTACTTGATTTACTCTTAATTTTTTTCTGTGCATCAAGCCACTCATAAGCAATTCTAATGCAGTCATTATGTTCATGATGTTGACTATCAAGTTTGTAGTCTGTTTTTTGTTTTGCTAATTCAATTTGCTCATCAGTAATCATAAATTCTCCTAGTGCTGAAAATGATATATACAGCTAACATTTAGTATAAGATAATATAACCCACATATTCTGTAATATAATCAAAAATAGACCAAAAATACTGCATATTAAATAAAAAGTAAAAATGACCTAATACTAGATATTAACTAATTTTTCAGGAATTTTATCTATCTAATTAGTCGTTAGTTAGGTACTAACCTAAATTGCGCTTGATTAGCGGGAATTTGCAGCGATTAATAAATTGTGCGTATCTTGATGACATCGAACACCCATTCTCACCGAGACAGAGCTGTCATTCTGATTTACGGCGAACATTTTGCGCGTTGCTTTAAGTGAGATTAATTTGTAATACTTTATTGGTGATCCGTCAATGTGCTTGCTTATATTTTGTGCATTTGTTCACCTTTTAAGTTAAATTGCTCTTTTTTTGACTTTTTTAATGCCGATGATCTTTGCAGGCACTTTGTTGCTATTTATAACTGGGCAACCGATGCATTATCACGCGCTGGTCTCCCATAGACCGAGAGCGTCGGAACGAGTCATTGACATAGAATGATCATCAATCACAGCATGAAGGGTAAGGAATAGCGGTTTTTATTTGTCTGATGTGACTTGGTGGCAAGCAACGAAGTGATCATTTGTTATTGCAATTAACTTAGGCTCTTTTTCTGCACATGCACTGGTTGCAAATTCACAACGCGTTCTAAACGTACAGCCACTTGGTGGATTGATAGAGCTTGGTAACTCACCTCTTAATTGTATTGATTGTTTTTTGTCTTCATAGTGTGGATCAGCAATAGGTATTGCTGATAATAATGCCTTTGTATAAGGATGAAGGGTATTTTCAAATAAGTTTGTTGTATCTGCTATTTCAACTAATTTACCGAGGTACATCACAGCAATGCGATCTGAAATATGCCTTACCATGGATAAATCATGGGCAATAAACAAATAAGTCAGATGTAATTCTTTTTGTAATTTAATCAACAAGTTAATTACTTGAGCTTGAATAGATACATCAAGCGCAGAGACTGGCTCATCGCAAATGATAAATTCAGGCTCAATCGCTAATGCCCTTGCAATACCAATGCGTTGACGTTGTCCGCCACTAAATTCATGGGGGAATCGTGAGGCATGCTCTTTATTGAGGCCCACTAATTTCAGTAATTCATGCACTTTCCTGAGCTTTGTGTCCTTTGACCCCATTTTATGGATTGTTAACCCTTCAGCAATGAGGTCTGACACCGTCATACGTGGATTTAACGAGGCATATGGATCTTGGAATATCATTTGTATTTTACGCGTGAATTGTTTTTTCTCCTTACTTGATAATTTGGTAATGTCTTGCCCGTCAATGATTATCTTGCCATTTGTTGGCTTATGTAATCCGAGAATTGTTTTCCCTGCTGTTGATTTACCACAACCAGATTCTCCGACTAGACCAAGTGTTTCACCGCGTTTAATGTAAAAACTAATTCCATCAACGGCTTTTAGCTTTTGTTTACCTGATACCCTAAAATATTTTTGTAAATACTCAACGAGAACAAACTTGTCATAGTGATTGTCCATGGATCACTCCTTTTAAGCCTGATGGTTTGTTGAGTTTTGGTGCGTCTTTATGCTGCAGCCAACAGTTAACGGATTGCGTCTTTGAAATAATTGTTTCAACAGGCGGATCTTTTCGACAAATAGGCATGCAATATTCACAACGCTCAGCAAAAGCGCATCCTTTAGGGGGGTAGAGTAGATCAGGTGGTGTGCCTGTTATTGAATATAATTGGGATTTTGATTTTTGAGAAACCTTTGGCACACTGCGCAATAATGCCCAAGTGTAAGGATGTTGTGGATCATAAAACAATTCTTCGCGTACTCCTCGTTCAATTATTTGCCCTGCATACATGACCTGAATGCGATCTGCCATACCAGCGACAATACCAAGATCATGTGTTACTAAAATAATGGCAGTATTCAAATCTGCTTGTAAGGTTTTTATTAATTTCATAATTTGTGCTTGGATCGTCACATCCAACGCGGTTGTTGGCTCATCCGCAATTAATATTTTGGGTTTGCAAGCAAGTGCAATGGCTATCATTGCACGTTGACGCATACCGCCTGAATATTGATTGGGGTATTCATGGGCGCGTTTTTCTGCCATCGGCAATCCAACGAGTTTGAGCATTTGAACAGCTTCTTTGAAGGCTTGTTTTTTAGTTATTTTGGTATGTATGAGTAGGCTTTCAGCCACTTGATGACCAACTTTCATGGTAGGATTTAAAGCACTCATTGGATCTTGAAAAATCATTGCAATTTCATCTCCACGAATTTTCTTTAATTCTTTACCTTTCAATTTTAAAACATTTTGTCCGTCAAAAATAATTTCTGAGTGGTTATTTACTTGCGCTGTAGCCTCGGGTAATAATCGCATAATTGATTTTGAAGTAACTGTTTTTCCGCAACCAGACTCACCGACAATGGCAAGTATTTCGCCCTCATAAAGCGAAAAGCTGATATTTCTTACTGCTTGAATTCGCCCCGCGTAGGTATTGAAATCAATCGTTAGGTTTTTTATATCTAATATCTTTTTCATATTCTGTTTAAACCTATGATCTTAATTTTGGATCTAATGCGTCACGCAAACCATCGCCTAGCAAACTAAATGACAGCATGGTTAGTGCAATCATTAATGATGGAAAGAACAACTGATATGGGTAGAACATAATATTATCACGCGCGGATGCGGCTAATGCACCCCAGCTGGTGTTGGGGATCTGCACTCCCAGACCCATAAAGCTTAAAAAAGCTTCGGCAAAAATTAACCCTGGAATAGTAAAAGTAATATCGACAATAATGATGCCAAGTGTATTTGGGATCAGGTGCTTAAGTATAATACGTGCTGTGCTCGCGCCTAATGAAACGGCGGCTAATACAAATTCTTGTTGTTTAATTTGCAAAACTTGTCCGCGGATCATGCGTGCAGTACTCGTCCAACCAAAGGCTGTTAAAGCAATAATGAGTGACAACATGCCACTGCCTAGATACAAAGATAATAAAATTACCATAACAAGGCTTGGGATACTCACTAATACTTCAATGACACGCATCATATAATGATCGGCTCGACCACCAATATACCCTGAGATACCGCCATACATGGTGCCGACCGTGATGCAAATAAAAGTACCAATAAAGCCAATTAATAACGAAATACGCCCACCTTGCCAAACGCGAGAAAAAAGGTCACGCCCTAACGGATCGGTACCAAACCAATGTTGAAGACTGGGTGGGAAATTTAATTGAAGCGTGTTCGTGGTTTTAAAATCATAACCAGAAAGTGAGGGACCAAGGATGCACATGAGTGTTAATATTATTAATATAAACAGTGATAACATCGCTATTTTGTTAAGTTTTAAACGCCGCCAAGCATCTTGACCATAGGTAAGACTGGGGCGCATTTTGTGATCAATCGTCTGGGTTATTAGGCCCTCGATAATAAAATCGGCTTTTGAAATTTGCATTTTATTACCCTATTTATTGAAAACGCGGATACGCGGATCAACTAAGCCATAGACAATATCAACAACAAATAAAGAAAAAATATACAGGGCATTGATGATAACGGTTTGCCCTAGAATTTGTGTGAAATCTCGATTGGTAATTGCTGAAACATAAACTTGCCCAAATCCTGGAATACCAAAGATAGACTCAATCACAAATGAGCCGACAATAATGCCTGCAATTTGAGGTCCTAGGATGGTAATAGCAGGTATAAATGAATTTCTTAAAACGTGCTTGTATGCCAAACTAAAACCAGATACGCCTTTTGCTTTAGCGGTTAAAATATAATCTTGATTTAACACATCAAGCACACTTGCGCGCATATAACGAGAATAAACAGCAATAATACCAAAGGAGAGTGCAATGGTTGGCATGATGCTATATTTAAATTGTTTCATGCCTGGCTCAGATGTCCAACCAATGGTTGGCAACCAATTCAATTGTACCGAAAATAAGTATTGCAATGCGGTGGCTAATACAAAACTCGGTATAGAGACGCCTAAAATAGCAATAAACATCACCAGATGATCTGGCCATTTACCACGTTTATAAGCCGCAAGTATTCCTAAACCAATCCCTGTTGTTACCCCCCAAAGAAGTGCGTGTATATTAATCACCATTGAAGGTGGAATAGCTCTTAAAATAATTTCTTTAATTGGTTGACCTAAATAAACCAACGACTCACCAAAGTCACCATGTAATAAATGTTTCATATAAATAAAGTATTGTGTGATTAATGGCTTGTCGAGTCCGTACTCGGCATAGAAGTTAGCTTTTACTTGCTCAGGTAAATTTCTTGCCATAGAAGCAAGCGGATCGCCAGGTACCATGCGTATTAAAAAAAATACAATGGTGATAACAACAAAGAGCGTCAGGAACATTGAAAATAATCGTTTCAACATATATTTACTCATATTATTTCCTAATTAAAACCGCACTGTTAAGTGGCTTAAAAAAATCAATTTAAATATATTGTGTGCAAGTACAATTAAATATCACTACTTGCCTGATAAATAAACACCTTTATAATCATATGCTTGTATGACTGATGGGTTGAAACCTTTTACATAATCACGGATCAGCGTAAATGATTTACGGTAAAGGCTTGGAGAAATAACTGCATCATTCACCAGTAATAAGTTTTCTGCTTTTTTGAGGATCTCAACGCGCTTTGCTTGATCTAACGAGTTATTAGCTTTTGCAATAAGTGCATCATATTTTGCGCTCGAATAGCCTGTATTGACTACATGGTTTTTAGAGGTGAAAAGATTTAAGAAAGTATTTGGATCATTATAATCGGCACTCCATGCGGATGTAGAAAAGTCGTATTTTCCTTTTTGTGTGCGATCTAAATACACGGGCCATTCTACAAATTCAGCTTTAATTGTGATACCCAGTTTTTTTTGCAGCGATTGCTGTAATAACTCGGCACTGTGACGATACCAAGACGATGTTCCTGATGCCAAATAAATAATCATCACCTTGCTTAATTTGGTTGATAAGCCAAGCTCTTTTAAGCCTGCTTTTAATAACTTTTTAGGATCGTCTTTAATACCTTTAAGTGGCTCATTTTCATAAAGCTTACCATTAGCACTAATGCCACGCGCAACGAAACCGTAGGCGGGTTCAAAGTGATCATTGTACATGACATGGTTTTCTTCCTCGCGATTTTGTGCAAGCGAGAATGCCTTGCGAATTTTAACATTTTTAAAATACTTGCTTTTGAGATTAAAATTAATGTAATTGACACCTAGCATATACTTTGTTCTAGTAACAAAAACATTCATTTTTTGAAACTTTTTTATCCATTCCGGCTTAGATACCGAACCAAGATCAACATTTCCGTTGTAAATCAAATTCATTCGTGCATTTTCATCGTTAACGATTGTAAATGTCATTTTAGTTAGATGAACATTTTTAGCATCCCAATAGCCCGAATTTTTAATATAAATGATTTTATTACCGTGGATCCATTTTTGAATTTTAAATGGCCCACAACTTAATAATGAATCGCCTCTTGAGCCGTAGCGTGTTGCGAACTTTTTAACGATATCTTTGCGTTGAGGAGAATAAGCACCATTAGTCAGCATTTGTAAGAAATAAGGCGTTGGGGCAGCAAGTGTTATTTGTAATGTTTTATCATCGAGTACCTTAACGCCAACAGCATCTCTTTTAGCTTTTCTTGAATTAAACGCTTGTGCATTTTTTATTGGGTATAGTAAAAAAGCATACAATGAGCCAGTTTTTGGATTAAGTGTGCGTTTGATACCATAAGCATAATCACTTGCGGTGACCGCTTTTTTATCTGACCACTGCATATCTCGAATTTTAAAGGTATATACTTTTTTATCTTGTGAAATTGTCCATGACTTCGCGCCCGCCGGCACAATGGTTTCATGACTTTTGGGACCAACGTGCACAGTGACTAGACTTTCTGTTATTTTAGCAATAACGGCATTACCATATGCCCCAGTAACTTTAGATGGATCAATCGTTTTAGGCTCAGCAGGTAAGAAGGCATGTAGTTCTTGTACTGCATCCATCCTTGTATCAGTTGATGATTTTGTGGTTTTTGTTGTTTTTACATTATCGCCGCAGCCACCTAAATAAAAAGAGCTGATCAGTGCAAGTAATATCAGTGTTTCTTTCATAAACCCTTCCTTAGGTTTAGTTATATATCCATGTGACGTAAAAGTGCTTTGTCAGGCTCAAGCTCTATGATCGGAACAAGGCACAATATTAGGCACTTTTCGATTATTGTAACGCAGTCTTGGGTTTCGAGCTTGTACCCCGCAGGGCAAGGCAACTAGCACCAAGGCGGGTTGTTGTAAAATCTCTATATAGAATGACTACTTAGGAATTAAAGTCTTTATTTTAATTCGACCTTTGCTGATTAACGCAGTTAATCATCGGGAGGGCAATTTTATGCCAAGCACCTTGGTACTATTTCCCTTGCTGAATTTGCACTTTTACGTCACATGGGTATATATCATCTAACAAGGCTATAAAATTAACCTCGTTCCATTGTTACGTTCTATTGTAACTTTACACATAATCGATTTTTTTCACAATTTAAAAAACAAATAATTTTTAAGAAAAAAAGGAGGGCAAAGTGGGCGCTACCCTTTTTAGCCTGCTAATCCTTTGAAAGCTCAAATTCCTGCCCATGATATTTCCAAGTCTATCAACAAACTCAACACTCCCACAAGGCAATCTCTCCCTTGTCTTGCATTTTTATATATCATTGCATTTATAACACATGCTTTCTTGATAATTAGCATATTCACCTTGCTTAACCACCAATATTATATTGGCTTAGTAAATTGTTTTCTTCTCGCCCTAAATGCAATCTAGTACTTGAATATTTATAATCTTCTGCCATTTCAACCATTTTGGCAGTAACAGGATTATTATCAACATAAGAAAATGAATTAGTAAGTGTATTATTTATCTAAAGCACATGAGGTAAATCTGCTTTGCCATAAGATAATATTAGAATTTTGAATTATTGACAGTTACAATAAAACATATATTATGAAGGCATCAATTAGGAAGCAAAGGCAAGGCACAGTCTTATGATCTCTCAAAGATTAGCTACTCGCAACATTTGCCGATAGATTAAATGAAAAAAGCGCATTTAAACTTTATATAGTGATCTACCTAGCGCCCCATAGGGCAAACATTTCCGTTGTCAGATATCTTCTATTCAACAGGTTAGATCTTGACGTTTCTTCATAGGATCTGCTCGCCTCAACACTTTATTGATTGTTAACGGGTATAAACCTTCTATGTAAAGGCGTTCTAGTTTTTGTAACCCATCTTCGGCGCTTGGTTTTAAAATGAAATTGAATGTGGTTTGTAATTAAGTAATAAGGCAATATTTGTATTTTGTGTCTGAGAGTTTATTCTTATAAAGCCTCTAAAAAGTAATCTTTATTCGTATTGCAAAAGAATGCCTCTTCTTGGCGATCACCTCGTTGGGTTATGTGGTGTCGGAGATTAGAAAATACGCTTTTTTTTTTCATTTGAAATTTTAGCATAAAAAAGTGTAGCGTCCTCTTTATTCGTACCTTTATTTTCAAATGAGGATTTTAAAATGCCCAATATTTTTTTTAGAAAATTTGGCTCTTCAAAAGAAGCATTTCTTCCTAGTGAACAAGCTTTGCTTCACTGGGCTGTGGACATAGCATGTGAAAGTTTATCATTAGCATACCGCGATTCTCAATCTAAGTTTGCTAAACATCGCGTAAAACTGATGCTATGGTTCGGGGACGATAGCAGAGAGACTATCGACACTGTGGTAAAGTGTTTAGTAATAATGCAAGGATTATTACGTGATCCTTCACTTTTTTTAACATTTGTTGATGCGCGGTACCAGACAACATATGCTTTGACTAATTACTTTGAAGAAGTAGACGAAGACTTTCCTACTCTGGAATTTAATAAATATTCATGGGGAACCTCAGAAAGACAAGATACGTCTAGCCTTTCTATTGTAGCTTTTGTACATAGGGTGTTCACCACTAGAGAGGCTTATATTGATAAGTTAGCACATTACGGCTCAGGTATGTCTATCTTTATAACTCATTGCTACTTTGAAGAGGATGGCACTCCGAATCCTATTGGCGCAAATGGACATTGTATCATTCATGAACTAAGTCATAAAATGATAAATACCACTGATGGTGAAAAAGATGATCAAATATATGGAGTAGAAGGTTGCACGACGCTAGCGCTTTATGACACAGCAGCCGCACTGGCTAATGCCGATAATTGGGCCTTTTTTATTTCGTCTTATAATTTTAAGTTTCCATACGTAAATTATTTTTATGGCAAGTGCTGATGGTCACTACAGATTTTCAAGTTATTCCTCAATTCAAGCCAAAAAATTAAATTTTAGAAATAAAAAAAATCAATAAATTAAACCGAGTATTGTTTCATAATGGGAGAATAGTGATTTCTAGATGTTCCCTTAAGATATATTTCAGGGGTTTTTCAGCTTACTCTACATCTTGCTGTCATCGCGTCAAATAATCAAATAATCAAATACATTAATACATACTTCGCTTCCTGTTGCTACCATCGGGGCGATAACATAGCCAATTGTCGCCCAAGTAATGTTTCAGGATCACAAAAAGTTGACTCGCCCCTTTTTAGGCTGCTAATCCTTTTAAAGATCAAATTTCTGCCCATCATATTTCCAAGTCAATCAACAAACTCAACACTCCCACAAGGCAATCCCTTCCTTGTCTTGCATTTTTATATATCATTGCATTCATAACACATGCTTTCTTGATAATTAGCATACTCACCTTGTTAACTTCAATATCATGTAATGCTTAAATCTTGTTAGGAGCAACTCGGTTTTAGGATTGCTAAAATGCTATTCTTGCTCTTTGTAATAGCTTGGAAGAGGAATATCAAACAGTGACAAACATTCTGAATATTCAAACCTGAAATAGCCTTTATTAATATTGGATTGTCCTCTTTGGCCTCTTTTAATTTAAATTCTAATTCTTGAATGCGCCGTATACCAATAGTATTAAATAGCAATTTATTTTACTGGTTAAAATGAGTTCCATCTACGTTATAATTTTCGAGAACGTAACAACCCGTTACAGTAAATTACGCCTTGAATTAGGGCATTTTCCCTGCATATAATTTAAATCGCATACTTAATACGTTTGGCAGATTCAACCGCCAAATGCATGATCCTCATGCCGCTAGTGCTGGCATATGTTTGTTCATCATTTCGAATGGTGTTTGGTATAATATGACTTTTCTTGGGCTATTATTTAACTGAATTAAATTGCTACGAACAGCTTCATCGTGGATCAGTTTAAAATCTGTACATTTAGGCAAATATTGTGAAAACAGTCCATTGGCATTTTCATTCAACACTCGCTGCCATGAACAGTATGGATCTGCAAAAAAATAACCACATTCAAGCTTTTTCGACTCATCTTTATGATAAGCAAATTCATTACCATTGTCAGCTGTGATTGTTAAAACTAAATCCTAAAATGGTGCCAATAATTAAATCCTTGCATCTGTCACAGTTCTCGATGATTTATCAAAGATCCGCTTGGTTACAGTGTAACGAGTGATTCGATCAGCTATTGTAACTAGAGCACCGCTATGGCCTTACCGAAAACTAAATCTATCTCCCAATCACCAACTCGAGTACGATCATCAATAATAGCAGGATGATCAATCATACCTATGCGCTCCTTTATATACTCACGATCAGCTAGCTTCTCCTTAGATATGGAATTATATTTTTTATCTTTTCTGCGCAAGAATTTGTAGAGCCTCCACCTTGCTTTTTGTCTTTCCAAATGAATTTTCAGATTGCTTCATGGCTGACTTTAATGATCTTTTCAATACCACACGTTAGTCCGCCTGTAATTTGTTAACGCCTTCATTTTTCTTTGAGTTTTGACGTAATACATTCAATTGTATCAGGGGGTCATAACTGAGTAGAAAACCGAGCTTGTGCCCCGCAGGGTAAGGCAACTAGTACCAAGGCGCGTTGATATAAAATCTCTATGTAGAATAACTACTTAGGAATAAAGTCTTTATTTTAATTCGACGTTTGGCGATTAACGCAGTTAATCATCTCAGAGGGCAATTTTATGCCTAGGACCTTGGTACTATGTCCCTTGCTGAATGTGCACTTTTACGTTGCATGGGTATAGCACCTGTAAATGCCTCGACTAGTCTGAACTGTTGAATATTCGTAAAGGACTTCTAATATCGTCATAGGTGTGAAATTGAAACGCCCAAATTTATAAAATTCATCGTCATGACACCATCTCTTGGGACGACGTATTTTCCGGTTGTTGTTTCTTTAACTATAGCGAAAGCTAAACTCTTGGTTTTTTAGAGTTGGCATTTTATTCTTTTATCATAAGTGTAGTTTCATTAACTAATATGAAGACTCTCACCAATTTCACAGATAAAAAAGGCCCAGCAATCAGCAATTTCAAGTGCACGCATCGAATTTAACGCTGCTTCAATTTGACATGCTTCGCGGCCATAGACTTCATCGCCGAAAATGTTCTTATCTGTAGTTCCCAGTATTTTATGAGATAATTCATGACAGATGGTACGAATTTGATCAAACGTACTGGTATCAGGGTGAAACATTTTGTTGCCAATATACATTCGCATGCCAGAGCCGACATGGTACTCGTGATGTTCACTTTCAATAAAATTGGATAAATTAAATACACCAGCATATTCATCATCAGAAATGGGTACTTCCTTTGATGGGCACTTCATTACTTCTTCTCCACAATAATCATTATCACCTTCACCATCACCAAAACACAGCGGTTTTATGTACTTAACATCAAAAGTAACTGACTTCTGACCTTGAAAATTAACAAATCTTACTAGTCTTGTGTAATCAGACAATACAGTATATATTTTATATATTCCTTCTCTTATGATCTCAACATGTTTTACCCAGTGTTTATCCAAGGGGGCTAACCCAAACCATTTATACAATAGAGGATGGTGGTCCTCGAAATTTGATAAAGCAGCTGATTGTGTAATTTTTAAATAAATTGCAGCCGTCCTCAATGACTGGGCGAGTATAAGTTTTTGACTATCAGAAAAGGTACTTCCCATATCGTCATAGGCACTATATGGGCCGCCACCAAAGCTATCAAATCTCATTGTCATGTGGCTATCTCTGGGACCGGTGTATTTTCGTTGCTGTTGTTCTCTCTCTTGTTGTTGCCGTTTTTGTTCCTGTTGTTGTTTTTGTTCCTGTTGTTGTTGCTGTTTCAGTCGCAGTTTATTTTCTTTTTGGTTTAAAAAGTTTGATTTATATGGCCTAACGAAGACTGGCATTTTTATTTCCTTACTAATGTAACGCACTAACCTTGATAAATTAAACTCATCAACGGCTTGTGACGTTGCGTTTGTAATTCACTGATTTTATAGTGCAAATGTAGTTAATTTCTGTTTTATGTTAAAACGTTCCAATGTTGCTGTTGCATAAAGCGACATTATAATAGGGTCGCTCTGTGTTCTAACCGTCTTAGTATGTAATTTGCCAAAGCAGTATTGGATTTAATGCGCTTATGGAATACTGTAACAATCCAACTGTTTAGGTAGATTGTTTAAGTGTCGTTTTGTTTGTAACGAACTCATTACTGATGAGATAATGACTGGCTGTACTGCCTTTATTGTTTGTAAAGACTTCTTGATGAAAGAGAACATGAAACGCCAGTCTTTTGGCCTATACTTGTGTTGGGTATTCTGAGGAATTCAGTGCATCATTACGAATATAACGATCTTCTTTTATCAAAGCAACAAAGCATTACGCTTTAATGAAAAATAAACAACGCCTCATCTGTTTCATGAATGTACCTCTTGCGCTGTGAAGATGAAAGCCAACTATCGGTCAATACATAGCGACATTTGAGTTGATTTTGACAACAATCAGTTAACCAATTTCGGCGCTGTTCATTTTTAATCATTAGGGCTGTTGATCTTTTACATTGGTAACCAAGCCATTGCGCATGCTAATGCCAACATGCTTTCAAAATGAATCTTTAACTTGTCGTATCGGGCAGCTATAGCTCTAAGATGCAAATGCATTATATACTAAGTGCTTGTATTTATATAAAAACAAATCTAGATCAGCATTACCTGCCTTTTAGTTTTTCTTTCTTGGTATTACTGGTGTTGAATTACGCTTAGTACTTTTTATCTCTAATTTTTTAACTGTCTTAGGTTTTGTCTGCAATAATAAAATCAGCTTGGGGCAATAAATCAATCAATCAATCAATCAATCAATTAGAAACTATACTACCAGGTACTTCACAGCCTGTAACAATAAATTCGACAGGCAAATGAATTTTTTTCGGATTGCCACCTCGAATTAGCCCAATTGCCTGCGGTTGCTTATACCCATGTAACGTAAAAGTGCAAATTCTTTACCATTGCCTTGTGTGATTATCAAAACTAAATACTTAAATAGAGTCAATAATTCAACAATCAAATAGAGATATCCGTCACTTTTCTTGTTTATTTATCAAAGTTCCTCTTAGTTACAGTGTAACGATTGAGTCGCTCAACTATTGTAACTAGAGTCCCGCTATGGCCTCTACCGATAAGCAAATCTATATCCCAATCACTAACTCGAGGACGATCATCAATAATTGCAGGACGATCAATGATACCTATGCGATCTTTTTTATATTAATGTTACGTAAACGTTCAAATTTAGCAAGTGAAATAGTACCAAGGTGCGGGGCATAAAATTGCCCTCTGACATGATTAACTGCGTTAATCACCAAAGGTCGAATTAAAAATAAAGACTTTAATTCCTAAAGAGTTATTCTGCATAGAGATTTTATAACAACGCAGGTTTGTACTAGTTACCATGCCCTGCGGGGCACAAGTTTGAAAACCAAGACTGCCTCAAAATAATCGAAAAGTGAATAACAATAAAAGAATTAACATGTTCTCGTTAATTCTACCGACAAATGATTAGCGTAGCTAATCGTTGATAGGTCTAATATTGTGCCTTGTTCTGATGATCGGGGTTGTGCCTGACCAAGCATTTTTACGTTACATGAGTATATACCCACGTCCAGCCCGCTTCTCCTTAGTTCTGGAATTATATTTTTTAGCTTTTTTGCGCAACAATTTGTAGAGATCTCCGTTTTGCTTTTTGTCTTTAAAATGAATTTATAGATTGTTTCATGGCTGACTTTAATGATCTTATCAATACCACTCTTTAGTCGGCCTGTAATTTGTTCAGGGCTTCATTTCTCTTGGCGTTTTGACGTAATACATTCAATCCTTGCAATCGTCACAACTTGATAGCAATCAGCTCTTGTTCGCCTTTTAATCACATTGCTATTTGCTTGTATAGGACGATAACATCGCTTGCCAATATTGTGTTTTAACTCTCGTGAAATCAAAAATTGATGCACACCGATGTTGTTTGGCTTTTTTTATATATTTCACTTTTATTAAGACGGTAAAGTTGGTATCTTACAGGCGCCGCCAATTGTGATGGGTGTATATTCAACTGGCGATTTATCCTGCTAATTTAAGCTATGCATTTAGAATTGAATGTAAGCTGTAACTTAATCTAATAAGTTGTAATCAAATCAAATCAAATCAAATCAAATCAAATCAAATTTAAGTTGAGTTTTTTAATTGCAAAACCTTCTTGAATCACAAATGGAGTAAGGAACACATGGGAAAATGGCCTAATTTAAAAATTAACAAACATAATTCATACTTGCCAAAAGATCATACAGATAGAACCGTGTTAGTAGCAAACGAAGCATCTTTTGTTATCCCTGATGGAGAAATCGGTGAATGGCGGCCGATGACTGATTTAGGCAATCGACAATCAGGCGGTCTATTAAAAAGTCAAAAACTAGCCGCTATAGAACAAGGATCAAACACTCACGCACATCTTCAATTTAGTGGATATGAAGGACTAATACCTCACGAACAATTATTGATAACTATGGCTTTTATGAAAATGGTTGAATATTCAGCGCAAACAGTAATTGCATGTGAACTTGCTAACAACGAGTCTGCTGATATTCCTGCTGAAATAAAAGAGTATTTCGCTTCTGGAGAAGCAATAGAGGTTTTTACCATACTTGATTGCGTAAATAAGTTGCATCGTTTATTTAATGATCCCACACGAATCATAGAATTTATTGATGTTAGAGTTTCAAATCCAGCTGATGAACATAAGGCTGAAAAAAAAATCAGGAGAAACGAGCAAAGGGCATTCTTTCTCCTTAACAAGAATAAAGATGTTTCTCAAGATGCATATAATGTGATTGCAAGAATGAGTGGCAAAGCGAAGCAATGTGGATTAAATGAGAGAGAATGGCTAAATATACATAGTCGCACTGGCGAGTATGACAGTGATATAGAAATAGACAGTGATGATGAGATAGACTCTGATGCAGAAGATCGACGCAGGATCGATAATCATGACGCAGGGCGATGTTACTGGTATGAGGAGCCTAAAACAGAACGTCAACCCCCCTGCACATCCCCTACATTTTTTAATGTTGACAATGAGTTCTTTAGTCTAAATATTAACGAAAAAGTATACATTATCTATAAGTCTCTTGCTAGGTTGGTACAAACCGAACTGTGCAATGCACATATCATATTTGGTTATGTAATAGATGAATATGCAGTAAAAGTACAAGAAGCTAATCAAGAAGCTAATCAAGTATCAAATAGTGCAGATGAAATACGAGACGATGACGATGACGATGGGTTATAATTAAAAAATAATATTTGTATTGAGCCGTGGTTTTTATACGGAATTCAGGCTGCTCATTAACTTGCGGAATTAAATAATGATATTTTGTTATCCAGAATGTAGTTAAAACATAAAATTAGCGTGGTATATACCCACGCCCAGCCCGCTTCTCCTTAGATCTGGAATTATATTTTTTAACTTTTCTGCGCAAGAATTTGTAGAGATCGTAGCCTTGCTTTTTGTCTTTAAAATGAATTTATAGATTGTTTCATGGCTGACTTTAATGATCTTCTCAATACCACTCTTTAGTCGGCCTGTAATTTGTTCAGGTCTCCATTTCTCTTTGAGTTTTGACGCAATATATTCAATCGTTTCAATCGTTTCAATCGTTTCAATCGTTTCAATCGTTTCAATCGTTTCAATCGTTTCAATCGTTTCAATCGTTTCAATCGTCATAACTGGATAGGAAGCAGCTCTTGTTCGCCTTTTAATTGCATTGTTATTTGCCTTTATAGCACGATAACCTCGCTTGCCAATATTGCGTTTCACCTCTCAAAAAATAAAAGAGTGATGCATCAAAGTTGCTTTGTTATTTTTTT
>JAGLDN010000100.1 GCA_023145575.1 Psychromonas sp. | reverse complement strand
TTTTTACACATTTCGCTTTTATTAATGGCGCAAAGTTGGTATCTTATAAGTTCAGTCAGGTGTTGGTTATATATTCAACTGGCAACTTTTCTTACTAATCCAAGCTATGCATTTAGAATTGAATGTAAGTTGTAACTTAATTTAATAAGTTGTAATCAAATCAAATCAAATCTAATTTAAGTTGAGTTTTTTTAATTGCAAAACCTTCTTGAGTCTCAAAGGGAGTAGGAACATATGGGAAAGCGTCCTAATTTAAACATTAACAAACATAATTCATACTTGCCAAAAGATCATACAGATAGAACTGTGCCAGTAGATAACGACGCATCTTTTGTTATCCCTGATGGTCAATCCGGTGAATGGCAGCCGATGACTGATTTAAGCAATCGACAATCAGGCGGTCTATTAAAAAGTCAAAAACTAGCCGCTATAGAACAAGGATCAAACACTCGCGCACATCTTCGATTTACTGGATATCCAGGACTAACACTTCACGAACAATTATTGATAAATACGGCTTTTACGAAAATGGTTGAATATTCAGCGCAAACAGTAATTGCTTGTGAACTTGCTTACAACGAGTCTGCTGATATTCCTGTTGAAATAAAAGAGTATTTCGAATCTGCAGATAAAAAGGATGCTAGTACAATACTTGATTGTGTAAATGAGTTGCATAGTATATTTAATGATTCCAATCGAATCATAGAATTTTATGATGTTAGAAGTGTAAGTCCACTTGATGTACATAGGGCTGAAAAAAAAATCAGGAGAAACGAGCAAAGGGAACACTTTCTCAGAACCAAGGATAAGGATTCTGTTCAAGATATTCATAATAGTATTGCAAGCATGTTTGGCAGAAGTAAGAGTTTAGGATTCAATGAGAGAGAATGGCTAAATATACATAGTCCCATTGGCGAGTATGACAGTGATATAGATATAGACAGTAGTGAAGAGCTAGACCCCTTTGAAGAATCGCAACGTAGGGATGCTAATAGGGAGGCAGGGCGAGGTTACTGGTATGAGGAGCCTAGACCACAACGTGCCCCCCCCCGCGCATCCCCCACATTTTTTGATGTTGACAGCGTGTTCTTTAGTCTAAATATTACCCAAAAAGTATTCGCTATCTATAAGGCACTTGCTAGGTTGGTACAAAGTGAACCGTGCAATGCACATATCCTATTTCATTATGTAATAGATGAATATGAAGGAAAATCACGAGTATCTAATCGAGCAGCATATAGTGCTAATGAAATAGTAAACGATGGGTTATAATTAAAAAATAATATTTGTATTGAGCTGTGGTTTTATACGGAATTCAGGCTGCTCATTAATTTGCTGAATTAAATAATGATATTTTGTTATCCAGAATGTAGTTAAAACATAAAATTAGCGTGGTAGATTGTACTTATACCCATGTAACGTAAAAGTGCAAATTCAGGAAGGGAAATAGTACCAAGGTGCGGGGCATAAAATTGCCCTCTGACATGATTAACTGCGTTAATCACCAAAGGTCGAATTAAAAATAAAGACTTTAATTCCTAAAGAGTTATTCTGCATAGAGATTTTATAACAGCGCAGGTTTGTACTAGTTACCATGCCCTGCGGGGCACAAGTTTGAAAATCAAGACTGCCTCAAAATAATCGAAAAGTGAATAACAATAAAAGAATTAACATGTTCTCGTTAATTCTACCGACAAATGATTAGCGTAGCTAATCGTTGATAGGTCGAATATTGTGCCTTGTTCTGATGATCGGGGTTGTGCCTGACCAAGCATTTTTACGTTACATGAGTATATACCCACGCCCAGCCCGCTTCTCCTTAGATCTTGAATTATATTTTTTAGCTTTTCTGCGCAAGAATTTGTAGAGATCGTAGCCTTGCTTTTTGTCTTTAAAATGAATTTATAGATTGTTTCATGGCTGACTTTAATGATCTTCTCAATACCACTCTTTAGTCGGCCTGTAATTTGATCAGGTATCCATTTCTCTTTGAGTTTTGACGCAATATATTCAACCGTTTCAATCGTTATAACTGGATAGGAAGCAGCTCTTGTTCGCCTTTTAATTGCATTGTTATTTGCCTTTATAGCACGATAACCTCGCTTGCCAATATTGCGTTTCACCTCTCAAGAAATAAAAGATTGATGCACACCAAAGTTGTTTGGTTATTTTTTACACATTTCGCTTTTATTA
>JAGLDN010000010.1 GCA_023145575.1 Psychromonas sp. | reverse complement strand
GAAGGAAGCATTGCGCCTTGAACATGAATCACTCAGGTGTACTAAACATAATATCTTCAGCTGATGGGCATAGGTATAATAATAGCCCTAATCGCAGTAGTAAAAGATCTTGCTTAACCAAATTAAGGTAAATTAACATAACCATCAATCTTATTTACATAAGGTTAAAAGCCAATTTTTGGCAGGATGAACATTGCGCTTCATTTTGAGAAAATAGTGCATGCCCTAGATCGGATCTTAAGTCAACATGTGCATTGCCATCTAAGTCAATTTCATTAAGATATGATCGAAGAGGAGTGTCTTTTTATATAAATAATATTGAAAGATAAATAACTTGTATCACCCACAGGCTTAAATTTTTATGGTTATCAAGAAATTGAACAGTAAACTAACCTCAATCAAGTTAATTAAGATAAGTGCAATGTCGCCTTATTGGGAAGTGTAAACGATCACGATTTTATGTTATTTAATGCGCTTGCTATTAGTCGATTTTATCAGGCAATCAGTCTTATTTTAGTAGACAAACGACTTTTCTTGCGAGCAACCATGTTTTTGCTTATTAAGCCTTTAATTGCAAACTTATCTAAAACAGCTTGAAGCTTAACAAACTCAGTGGTTGCTAATTTTTTGTTACCCGCGTCAATGGCAACAAGAACCTTCTTGATGAAAGTACGCATCATTGTGCGACGACTAGCATTATGTTTACGGCGTCTTTCAGATTGAATAGCGCGTTTTTTTGCAGACTTGATATTAGCCAAGACGTTAACTCCTAAATTTTATATACACTTAAAAACTGACAATATGCCTTGTTAAGTGGATATTGTCAAATATTATTAATTACTACTGTAAAATTTCTTGTCATTTATACTCATGTGACGTAAAGATGAACTGTTTTAGCACTAAATTATGCTTGATTTACTTATATTTTTCCAATCTATTTCATTGATATGAATGCGTTCATGACCGATGTAATGCAAGTAATCAGCTGTATTAATAAATTCGCTAAGATCAGGATTTAGATTTATTTTATCACCATTTTTAAAATGACTAAATCCAATCAATATGATTGTGTATTTACTTTTAAATTGCGTAAATAAATGATCGAATGAAATGGGAATATCAAGTTTTGGCACTTTCAAGCAATAAAGCGTAGCACCATAGAGCGTCGAAAGTAACTGTTCTGTAACTTGACTAGAGCCTGGATCTTGCATGCTCCGTACCATCATTTTTGCACTGTTATCAACGCTACATTCAATATGAGGGCAGTGCATTTTTAATAGGTCTGCTTTCGTTTTGTCGAAAAAGTTTGCCGCTATATTGGCATCTTTTGCAGCAAAAGTGGCAATGCTAAGCGCAATTGATAACGTTTCATCGTCAGATTTACCATCGATAATAATACGTGCGGCTTTGCTAAGTGCAATGCGTTCTAGCTCTTTTTTATCGGAGAATGTCCGTAAACGAGCAAAAGAAACATCCACATTGTTTGCAAACGGATTATTCATCTCATCTGTTACACAAAGTAAAATTTGACGCTCTGTGCGCTTTTTATCACCAAGAATTAAATCAATAATTTGCAATGTTGAGTGCGGATCCCAACAAAGCAGTAAAATATGATCATCAAAATGTGAAAAGTTATTCGACCCATTCATGTTTTTTCTCGATATATTTAAAAAAAATTGCGTTACTTTACCAATAAATGAAGCAAAAACGATTAACCCAGAAGGGATCTGCCAGAAAGCGACAATAAATTTCCCTGCATCGGAGGTTGGGCTGTAGTCCCCAAAGCCGACGGTAGAAATAACCACCATATTGTAATAAAAAAAAGTGAGTGGATGATGAGTTAGGCTTATTTCACCTGCGAGTTCAAAGAATAAATAAGTGACTGCTGTTTGCCCGATGATCAATACAAACATAAGTGACCAGTTCAAACGACGAGAAAAAATAAAATATAGTTTTTTGATGTGCTTAAAATATATCATAGGTTAGCTTTTAACATGCGTTAAAAAAAATTGGTACGCCTGATTGTTTGTTTCATCTTTATAGTGATAATCCAATGCTTCTAGATGTTTTGTAAAGTTGGGCATTTGATGATCTTCTAGTTCAAACCCTGCAAGCACTTGTCCATAGGCCGCGCCATGATTTCGATAATGAAATAGCGTGATATTAGTTTGTTTACCCAAAGTGTTTAAAAATTTAAGCAGTGCATTTGAATCCTCTGGAAATTCAAAACTATATAAACGCTCTTTAATTCCTTGAAATGGAACACCGCCAACCATGTATCGAACATGTAACTTTGCCATTTCATCAAGGGTTAAATCACTTACGAAATAACTACAATCAACCAACTTTTGAATAAGCGGTGTTAATTCTTTTGTACCATTTGGGGTGCGAATGCCGACAAAAATATGAGCCTCTTGGCGCCCATTAAGGCGGTAGTTAAATTCGGTAATTGCATGCCCATTGAGCAGCTGACAAAAGTCAAAAAATGCGCCTTGTTGCTCAGGAAGCGTGACGCCTAAAATACTTTCTTTTTGCTCAGCTAATTCACAGCGCTCTGACATATACCGTAGCCCATGAAAATTAACGTTCGCACCACTTAAAATAGCAACAATATTTTCATTTTCAAAATTTAATTGTGCGTTGTATTTTTTGATGCCCGCGATGGCTAATGCGCCTGATGGCTCTGAAATGGCGCGTGTATCTTCGAAAATATCTTTAACCGCCGCACATATTTCATCACTTGTCACCGTAATAACGTCATCGATATATTGTTGGCATAATCTAAATGTTTCTATGCCGATTGTTTTTACAGCTACGCCATCGGCAAATAAGCCGACTTTATCAAGCGTAATTGGCGATTTGTTTTTTAATGCAGCTTTCAAGCAGGCGGCATCCTCTGGCTCAACAGCAATAATTTTAATGCTTGGCATAAGTTGTTTGATATATACAGCAATACCAGCTATTAAACCACCGCCACCAACTGGAACGAATATTTTATCAATATTCGCATTTTGTTGTAGCAATTCATTGGCAATGGTGCCTTGACCAGCAATAATATCAGGATCATCATAAGGAGGAATTATGGTGTACTGATGTCTTAGCGCTAATTCGTTAGCGTGGATGCTTGCGTCGTCAAAATTATTACCAAACAAAATCACTTGCGCGCCATGAGCTTGCACTGCGCATACTTTTATCTCAGGCGTCGTCCTAGGCATAACGATAATAGCTTTTAAGCCCATTTTTTTGGCAGAAAAAGCAACACCTTGCGCATGATTTCCTGCGGATGCGGCAATAACACCCGCTTGTTTTTGCTGATCGTTTAAGCCCGCTAATTTATTATAAGCGCCACGTAATTTAAAGGAATGGATAGGTTGCAAGTCTTCTCGTTTTAATAAAATGGTATTATTTAAACGCTTGGATAACTTCTCTAGTGGTTGTAACGGTGTTTCAATTGCCAGTTCATAAACAGGCGCAAGCAGTATTTTTTTTAAATAATTGGCGGCTGATAACTGTGTCATTGTGAGTTTTACTCGCTTATATTTATATCATTATCTTAGTTGATTCCCTGATTGATGGCATACTAAAAGCCACCTAGCAAATCGATATGTTTTTATATTTGAAAATTTCGTGTCAATATTATTGGCTAAAATAAGTAAATCCTTTATTGATGTTTTTAGAAAAACATCCAGTTATAGCGAACTCCCTCTTTATTTAATTCATGTTCTCAGTGTAATATTAATCACTACTTTTCTGTAACACGGCTAAGCTACTTCCTAAACGACAGCTGGCACCTGGTATTATCTCATCAGCAAAGACAATGCTATTTTCTGAGAAGATGGCAATGATCGTACTGCCAAGTCTAAAGCGGCCGATTTCGTCTCCTTTTTCAAATGTAATATTTTGGTCACTGTAATCCCAAAATTGCACTTCTTTATTACCTTGTTGATCAAGTACACCATGCCAAACAGTTTCAATACTGCGTACAATCAAGGCGCCAACTAATACCATTGCCATCGGTCCACACGCAGTCGTAAAAAGGGCAACAGCGCGCTCATTTTTAGAAAATAAATTCGGAATATTATCCACGAGTAAAGGATTAACTGAAAAGAAGTTTCCAGGGATAAAAAGCATTTTTTCAAGTTTGGCAGCAATCGGTATGTGGATTCTATGATAATCTTTTGGCGAAAGGTAAATTGTTGAAAATAAACCATTCTTAAAAGGAATTGCAATTTCATCTAATCCACCAAGTAACTCGCGCAAACTAAAGTCTCGACCTTTTGCTTGAATTAGTCGCCCTTCTTTGACGTGACCGACTTGACTGATTTTTCCATCAACAGGTGAAATAATATTTTCGTCCCCTGCTAAAATGGGACGCACGCCGTCTTTAAGCTTTCGCGTGAAAAATTCATTAAACGAATCAAAATGTAACGGGTCGCTGTATTTAGCTTCATCCATGTTCACCTTGTATTGTTTAATGAAATGTTTAATTAAATAAGTCGAGAACCATCCCATTTTCGCATCTGCGATCATACCTGCTAGTCTCGTTAATAAATACTTAGGTAAGATGTATTGGCTCCATATTTTTAAAGTAATAAATAAAGTTTTAATCATAGTTATCTCTATATTTCTACGTCCACATTATCATTGTATATCCTATCTTACACAGATTTAGTAAGTATTAGGCTCTCTATTTCGTGTATTTTTAGCATCGTCCATTGTTTCTAGAATGCAAAAAAAACTTTCAAAACGCTCCGCGTTTATTTTTCCTTGTGCGACAGCTTGCTCTAAAGCACAGCCAGGCTCTCTTTTGTGTTTGCAATCTCTAAATTTACACTTGCCTAAAAAAGGTCGAAATTCAATAAATCCTGATGCAATGCTATCTATTGATAAATGCCATAATGCAAACTCACGAATTCCTGGGCTATCAATTAAATCACCTCCTTCAAGAAAATGGTATAAACGAGCAGTTGTCGTCGTGTGTTTGCCTAATTTTGAGTTTTCAGATATTTTACCTGTTAAGGCATTAACATCAGGGAGTAACGTATTTAGCAGAGATGTTTTTCCAGTACCAGACTGTCCGACAAAAATATTAATTTTATCTTTCATTATCGATTTTAAATCTGATAAACCATCGTCATACATTGAGCTGTACAAAACTTTATAACCGATATTGCGGTAAACTTGCAATTCACCATCAACCAAGGTGTGAGCCTCATCAATTAAATCACTTTTATTAAAAACAATAATTGGTTTAATGGCAATATTTTCACAAGCAACAAGGTAGCGATCAAGCAAGTTTCGAGAAAATTTAGGTTCAATAGCGCATACTATAATGATCTGATCGATATTGGCAGCGATAGGTTTAATACCATCATAATAATCGGGTCGCGTGAGCACAGTTGTACGTGCATGTACGGCTTCAACGACACCCTTCACCCCTTGAAATGATTCATTGCCAGCGCGCCAAACAACGCGATCGCCTGTGACTAGAGATTTAATGCCTCGACGGAGATTACAACGCTCGATATTGCCATCATTATCTTCGATATCGGCATGTTGTCCAAAACGGCTGATCACAAGCCCTTGAAGTAGTGATCCAACTTCTGGATCTTGCGATTCCGTGTTGCTAATTTTCTTCAAACGTTTTGTTTGATTGCTTTGAACTTGACGCGCTTGATTTTTACTGAGTTTAGACACCATTACAGCACAGACCTCTTACAGATACCAATTACAATAAACAGCATCTAAATTTTATTGCATAAAATAAGTTACTTCAGCGCTGTAAGTTTCGCAATTGGAGCATGCATTTACATCGACGTATGATTTTAATTAAGCTGTTTTTGTGCATAAAATTAGGTTACAAACTTCATGTAAGTGGTATTATATCAATCTCACTAAAATAAGTTTATCAAGATTAATTACTGATCATGGAAATAAAAAAATAACTTAATAGTTAAACCAGTTAAAATGAGCAATATTCATTGTAAATTAAAAAACAACGTTTACGAAATTTAACATCGATTTAATCTTTTTCTTGCGTAAAATCAGATAATAAAGTTAGCTATTATTAGTATTATTTAATTAACAACATAGATTATACTCTTAATTCATTTGTTATAACAGATCGCAATCGGAGTAAAAAATGGACAAAAATAACTTAGTTTGGATTGATCTTGAGATGACAGGCTTAGATCCTAATGTTGATTATATTATTGAAATAGCAACCATTGTGACAGACAGTAATCTTAATATTTTAGCTCAGGGGCCTGAGTTTGTTATTCATCAAAGTGTAAATACCATGGAAAACATGAATGCATGGTGTATCAAACAGCACGGGAAATCAGGACTCACTCAAAGAGTGATTGAAAGTGATGTTAGCCTCAATCAAGCAGAAGAAGACACCATTACATTTTTAAAGAAATGGGTGCCCGCAGGTGCATCTCCTTTATGCGGAAATAGCATCGGACAAGATCGCCGTTTTCTTGTGCGCTATATGCCGACACTTGATGATTATTTTCATTATCGCAACATTGATGTCAGCACGATTAAAGAATTAGGCAAGCGCTGGGCTCCCGAAATGGTTCGTGCTCATAAAAAAACAGGGGCACATCTGGCATTAGCGGACATTCAAGATTCAATTTTAGAATTGCAACATTACCAAAAACATTTTTTCAAATATTAATCAGAAAAATATCCCGTAGTAGAAGCCCTGTTGAGAATTAAATAAGTCTATTTAAAGTAAAGAAACAACAATGTCACTTTTACTCAATTCACCACAATTAGGATAATAACTGCTCTTCTCAGTATGTTAGTCAGAATTAACTACTTTAACAATTGCTTACTTGTTTCTTGCACAAATAAATCTTCCTCCTTTTTTGCGTAATATCGGTATAGGCGTTAGTTCACAATTTATAGATATAATCTTGTATCTATAAATCTAATCCGTGTATTGTTAAATTGTGGAACGTATCTTGGGTTAATCACATTGATAAGGTTGCATTTTTAAGTAATATGGTGGTTGATTTTATCAGCATACTAAGTAGTTGTTTATTCACTTACTTCAAGGAATAAAACTAATGGAAAAGATTTCTTATAAAATATTAATTGTTTTAGCTTCACTTTTGGCATCAAGCTCGGCTTTGGCTATAAGTCATAAACCGACAAGTGATAAACCGATCACGAAAGCAATTGACATGAGTAAATTGCGGGCTGGGGCTGGTATTGGAATTGTAGATGCCGACTATACGAGAGAAAGCTCTTCAATCGGATTACCTAAAAAAGACAGCGATGATGCTGATCCCGCGTATTTCATGGAAGTCGGCTATGATTTAAATAAAATAGTCGGTTTTTCAAGTAAATTAGGCAGCGGTGAAATTAATTATAAGTCTAAGTATTCCGATCAGCAATCTTCGTCGACTGTGGCGGTGATGGATGATCACAAATATAAGATACATTACCTACAGTTAGTGACTGATCTTGGTTATACTTTTAAATTAGCCAAAAGGCAATATATCAAACCTTATTTCGAGTTAGGGGTTGATGTGAGTAATTTTGAGGATACTAGTACTATTACTGCTTCTGATGCTATTATTGTGACGGCGACTACTGCTGTAAAAAATTCAAGTGCATCAATACTTATTGGTGCAGGTGTACGCTATGCGATGAGTCATGCGTTTTATGTAAATGCCTCTTATGAGGAAAGTGGACTAGATGCATTTATTTTAAAAACTCTTAATGTTTCAGCTGGCTACAAATTCTAAGACCACATTTATCAATTAACTAGTGTTTTGATCAAATGTAGTCTTTGGTTATCTACCCATCGTAAGATCAATATGGGTAGATTTCTGTTATTATTCAAGTTGGCTTTTTCATTTAAACTGCGACAATCAATAAAAGTACTTCATTAATGAGCGGGCAACTTGTAATAAGCGGACAGCTTGATAGTATTTAATAAGGGTTAACGATTAAAGTTTAAAAATTTTTCATTTAAATTATCGGCAAATGATTATAATCGTTAATCGTTAATCGTTAATCGTTAATCGTTAATCGTTAATCGTTAATCGTTAATCGTTAATCGTTAATCGTTAATCGTTAATCGTTGAGAGATTATTTAACTTCACCTTACCACAGTGTTCAAACTGTTGACTTAATAAGGCACTTTTATTTCTGACAGGTCTATGCATGCACTACAAATGGATTAATTATGAAAAAATCATCAATTATATTGGTTGCTCTGGGAATTACTGTTGCAACGCCAGCCGTTTTAGCAACTGAATCATCTTATATTACTGGTAACGTTCAAATGCATGATCGTAAAGATTTCAACGGATCGGATTATACCTCGACGTTAGAAACGGGTCATACATTTTCGAAAGGTACAACACTTCTCGTTGAGTTCGATGCTATTCAACTGGGACAAACTGACTACGCACCAAATAATGATTCAGCGAATAGTTCCGCTTCTCCAGCATGGATCACAATAGGTTTAGAGCAAGCTTTCAACGTCAATAAAAACTTTTGGGTTGCGGCTGGTTACCATCACTTACTGCATGATGGTGGTACGGTACAATACCGCCCTTTGGTTAAGATTGGTTATAATTTCGACAATGGAATTTCTTTCGCTAACCGCACGCGATGGCAGATCCAGAAAAATGATTGGGTCGATATAAATGGAAACATCAATAAAGAAAATACAAATGATCAGTGGCGCTTTGATGATGCCATATCTTATGCTTTTCCTAATCAGCCAGTAACGCTTCGTTACAATAACATTTACTATATTAATGACGCTAATAACAAACGCAACTCAATGGAGCATGAGTTACGCACAACCTGGCGGCGATATGGCGTTCAACCATACATTGAGTACCGCAATCAACAAGATGCAACGAAGCAAAACTATGGGCACAATAACAATGTACTTGTGTTAGGTGCGACTCTCGCTTTCTAATCTACGCGTTGCGGGCTAAAACAATTCTAAATTTAGCTCAACAAGCATCTTCAGGCATAAGTTCTCATGACAAAGTAATACTGCGTCATGGTAAAAGATACGAGCTGACAATTCACTAAAGCGTTTGATTTTAAGCTAGGTTAAAACATGTTATACTGCCATTTTTATTTCCCTTAATTACCCTGTGAAATTATCTGCTTGATAATTTCCTAATATGAGAGCAATAAATGGGATTATTAACTATAGACCTTGGGATGGGAGATCAATTAGATATTCTAAAAATAAATAGAGATCTTATCAATACCCTTCGTAAAGCCGATAAAATTACCGACGAGAACATCGTTATGAATGAAACATGTCGCTACTGGTTCGGGGATGATAGTATAGAATGGCGTGGACAACTCTCAGTGAATCTTAGCCGTATGGCAACGTTGATAAATATTCTACCAATCAAAATTCAATATACCCACATCCATAATCGTCTAAGTACACGCAACGCTTGCGTCCTCATGAGGCCTACTGATTACATTGATTACACTCAAGATTTACCTCCCCTCGGATTTCTCACAGCCACACATGCTCAACTCAGCGTAGTTCCCCTTAGTCCAATTTCCCTTGATTCAGGGTGGAGCACTCTGCAATTATTACCTCATTGCGAATACCTAGATAGCAAGTTTAAAACTATCGCTCATGAATTAACCCACATCTTATTAGGCACATACGACCTAACATACGGCATCATGCCATGCCTTAATCTTGGAATGAGAAATCCTTATACTGCAAAAAATAACGCAGATAATTGGGCATACTTTATCTCCGAGTTGTACTTTCTATAACTACTTATGAAGTGTTACTCGACGTTAAAATAAGTAACCATTTTTCGTACTAATTACGCTGTGATATTTTCTGTATTATCTTTTTAATAATTAATTAGGGCATGTTTATACCCGTTACCATTTTACATTTTACATTTTACATTTTACATTGTACATTTTACAAGAGAACTGCTATAAACGTGGTACATCCTTTATTTCGCTAATTTGCTGTTTTTTTATTAACATCAAGTCGTTATAAAGACAAATTAAAACACTACATAGAGATTAAATTTTATGGCTTTAGAAAGAACGTTTTCCATTATAAAACCAGATGCAGTTAAAAAGCAGCTGATAGGCACAATTTTAGCGCGTTTTGAAAATGCGGGGTTAAAACCCTTGGCAATTAAAATGCTGCAATTATCAGATTTACAAGCGCAAGGTTTTTATGCGGAGCATAAAGGTAAGTTTTTTTTCGAAGAGCTTGTTGAATTTATGACATCGGGAGCTATTGTCGTCATAGTACTAGAAGCTGAAAATGCAATTAGCCATTATCGCGAAACCATTGGTGCAACAGATCCAAAAAAAGCGGCAAAAGGAACTATTCGCGCTGATTTTGCTGAATCTACAAGCTGTAACGCAGTGCATGGATCTGATAGCCCAGAATCGGCTTCACGCGAAATTGCTTACTTCTTCACTGCTGATGAAATTTGTGGCTGAAATATACTCATCCTATTTCATTGTGTTAATACATCAAGATGCAAGGTTAGATCGAATATCTTGTGTGGTTAATATTTAAGTTGATGAAATTCAAGCGATACGTGATCTCGCCCTAGAGGGTTTGACTAATACTAGGATAAGCAGTTGGAAAGCAGAAAGACCGAAAAAAATATTGAATGGATTACACTCTGATCCTAAATTTTTATGGCTGAATAAGGGAACCCTAAGTTTTATTTTGCTATAGCCTTGTTTTGTCTGTAAACAAAAGGTAGGTAAATGTACTATGATGAAATTAATTCTAGCTTGTTCACTCTTGTTGGTTACCGCATGCTCATCAAAAATTGA
>JAGLDN010000001.1 GCA_023145575.1 Psychromonas sp. | reverse complement strand
GCTCCAGGTGGCGTGGCGGCTCCAGCGGCAGGTGGTAGTGGCGGATTGTCTGGCCTTGTTGGCAAGGCGACTAGTATGGCAGGTAAGGCGAGTAGTATGGTAGGTAAGGCGGGTGCAATTGCAGGTAAGGCGGGTGAAATGGCAGGTAAGGCGGGTGAAATGGTAGGTAAGGCAAAAAGTGCTGTTGGTACGGTAAAAGCGGTGGCTAGCGGTGTTGCTGGTGCAGTGGCTGGTGTTGGTGCTGTAGTGGGGATAGGTGCTGCTGCAAAGAAGTTGAAAGATAGCAGGAAGAAAAAGGCATCAGGCGCCGAAACCGAAAATGACTTGAATTCAGGCTCTAATTCTCCGACAGTAAATGCAACTGGCTTTCCATCTGAAAATACAGACAAACCACCTGTTGTTGATGAAAACAAAGAGAAAAAAGGGGGGGAACCCAAAGAAGTGGAACTATAAAAAATTAAATATTCAAAGATGATCATGTAATTTACACTTTCGGCTGAACTTCGGAAGTGTAAATTTCAAATATGTTTCCTTCTGAAGCACTTTTCCGTCATATTCAACGTTCAAGTGCATAATGCTTATCGGCAAATTCCTAACCTGATCAAGTAAATTCAGTCCCCTCTAGTTAAACTACTTTTTATGATTCATTAATTTTCAATCTAAAATAATTAGCCGTTAATATCCGAGGTAGTAATGTAGTCGTTTACTGTTGTACAGCATGGTGATGGAATTCATTACATCTTGCTGTGCTTCATTGGGTATTTAATAGTTGCGTCGATTAACACGCTATTGTTTTAAGCTACCAACAAAAGTATTCATTGTGAATAATTCTCTGTCTTGGTTACTCAGGTATTGAGATCTATGGTCTAAATGAACAAATAAGTCCTTGATCGGCTGTCAATACCAAATTGCCATTGTTAGCGCACCACTGACATGCGATGCTTTCATTCTTGATCTTATATTCCAGCCAACAATTTTATGAGAGCATAGGTCGAAAACAACGGCTAAATAGAGACAGCCTTCTGTTGTCTATGCCCGTGTTACTTCAAAGTGCTCTGTCAGGCTTTAGCTCGAACATCAGAGCAAGGCATAACATAAGGTAATTGTTACTCACTTTTCGAATGTTATAACGGAGGACTGGTGTTTGAGTTAGAGCCCCGAAGGGCAAGGTAACTTGCACAAATTAGCATTGTTATAAAATATCGACATAGAATAACTAGTTAAGAATTAAAATCTTTATTTTAATTCTCCCAGCAGATGATTAACTCAGCTAATCATTGAGAGGGCAATTTTATGCCTAGCTACTTGGCACAATTTTCTTTGCTGAGGTTTCATTTTGAAGTAACAAGGGTATAGATATAGGTAATATCACCAACAAATGCTATGTTTTGTTGCGCTGTGGAAAATTTTGATCAAGGTTGTTTTTATAATAAAGTGGTTTGTGGTGAACACTCTTTGTCGTTACTTTATATTTCTTTTTATAACGAGCTCAGACATTCGCTTCCTTCATTAATTTATTTACTTTCCAACGGCTTACAGGGAAACCTAACACATTAAATACCTCTTTAATGCGCCTTTTATCGTAAGTATCTACACTCTGCTTGGCAAAATTATTCTGTAATTCAATCACCTCTTGATAAGCAGTATCGCTAAACTTATTTACGTTACTCTTTTAATAATTTGCACCCAATGCGCAGCACATTAACGCAATAGACAACATCTTCTTATGTTGGGTAATAAGAAAATTTTTATTTCGTTTCCTTTGAAAGATTATCATTGCTTTTCTAATATTTAACGTTCTATTTATAAACGTTTAACATGGGCTTCTAATTTCCTTATTTCTGCATGAGAGGGTGTTCATTTACCATTTCCGCGAAAAGATTGACCATGATCACCTACTTCTTCTTTGATCCAACAACCAAGTATTTGAGTGCGCATACCTAAATTTCTACTTGCTTGTGCAGCGCACATATTTTGATCTAACACTAACGAAATTGCATCAACTTTGAATTCATTGGGATAATTTTAGCGTTTGGTCATTTGTATTATCAATAAAACTTCTTATCCCATATCTGGGCTAGTCGAATACATTAAAGCACATCGGTATGCTTTTGAGATTTGAAGTAAGATAACAATAAAAACAAATACAATTTACTTACTGATATTAGGCTCATTAATCAAAAAGGGCGTTCAGACTCGCCATGCCTTTTTTTGCGATGTTTTGTTTTTGCTCAGCGGTTTTTATCAATGGACCACTTTCCCAATCTAAATCATCTTGAGGTAGCTCTAACAAAAAACGACTTGGTGTAGAGGTTATTATCTCTCCGTATTGAATGCGCTCTTTTGCAACGATAAAAGTCAATTCTTTTTGAGCGCGCGTTATCCCTACATAGGCTAAACGACGCTCTTCTTCGACATTATCTTCATCGATACTCACTTGATGAGGCAAAAGGCCTTCTTCCATGCCAATTAAATAAACATATGGAAACTCCAGCCCTTTGGATGCGTGTAATGTCATCAATTGTACTTGATCCATGCCTTCTTCATCTTCATTTCGTGAAAGCACATCACGCAGGGTAAGACGGGCGACCACTTGTTCTAGTGTAATTTTTTCATGTAAATCATCGCCTTTTAGCATCTGTGTTACCCATTTAAATAACATCGAAACATTTTTCATGCGCATTTCAGCAGCCTTGGGGCTTGGACTACTTTCATATAACCAGTCTTCATAGCCAATATCATTAATTAAATCGCGCACAACGGCTATTTGATCTTCACTGGTTAAGCGGTCATTTAATTCAACTAACCACTTTGTAAAAGCTTGTAAAGCCGCCAGGCCTCTCCCTGAAAGAGTTTCTTGTAACCCCATTTCAAAAGATGCAGCAAAAATACCGATGTGGCGTAAATTAGCATAACTGCCTAACTTTTCAAGGGTGGTTGGCCCTATCATTCGACGCGGTGTGTTGACGATGCGTAAAAAAGCATTATCGTCGTTGTGATTAACCAAAAGTTTTAAATAAGCCATGATATCTTTGACTTCACTTCTGGCAAAAAAGGACGTGCCGCCACTTATTTTATAAGGTATACGGTGTTCCAGCAGCGACTTTTCAAGTAAACGACTTTGATGATTCCCTCGATATAATACAGCGTAATCTTTAAATGCACTGCCATTCATAAACTTATGCCCAGATAACTCACTTACAACACGCTGAGCTTCATGAATTTCATTTTTTACAAAAAGAACTTTTAACGGCTCGCCATAGCCCAATTCACTGAATAAGCGCTTTTCAAATTCGTGTGGATTATTGGCAATTAAGGCATTAGCCGCTTTTAAAATGCGTTGACTTGAACGGTAATTTTGCTCTAATTTAGTCACTTTTAACTGTGGAAAATCACGTTGCAATAACATTAAATTTTCAGGTCTAGCACCGCGCCAGGAATAAATAGATTGATCATCATCGCCTACCACAGTAAAACGTGCACGCTCTCCAACGAGTGCTTTGATCAGTTCATATTGACTGGTATTAGTATCTTGATATTCATCGACCAATAAATAGCGAATTTTTTTTTGCCAACGCAAACGTACTGCTGCATTGAGTTTAAATAAGAGCGTTGGCATAACAATCAAGTCATCGAAATCAAGTGCATTATAAGCCTTGAGTTGTCGCTGATACAGTTCATAACAATACGCAAAAATAATATCTCGCTCCCCTTTTGCATATTTCTTAGCTTGCGGAGGCAGAATTAAAGCATTTTTCCATTGTGATAGTTGCAATGTTAAAGCTTTTAATAAGTCGCTATCTTCGTGGAGTTGCTTTTGAGTTAACTCTTTTAATAAGGCCATTGTGTCTTGAGCATCAAACAGCGTAAAGCCAGATTTCATGCCGAGCACTTTATACTCACGTTTAATAATATCTAAACCAAGCGAGTGAAAGGTTGACACCATTAAGCCACGAGCGTCTTGTTTTCCAAGGCTTTGGCTAATACGCTCTTTCATTTCTCTGGCGGCTTTATTCGTAAATGTCACCGCAGAAATATTTTTAGCCAGATAATCACAGTGCTTCACAAGGTGGACAATTTTATTGGTGATAACCCGTGTTTTACCACTTCCTGCGCCTGCTAATACCAAGCAAGGTCCAGAGATCAGTTTAACAGCAGCATCTTGCTCTGCATTAAGTTTCATTTGTTTTCCTAGAAATTAACATGCGCTTAATGCAATGTTACCTCAAGATACAACTTCATCAAGGAAAATTGTCAGGTATATACCCATGTGGCGTAAAAGTTCAAATTCAGCAAGGGAAATAGTACCAAGGTGCTAGGTATAAAATTGCCCTCTCAATGATTAACTGCGTTAATTACCAAAAGTCGAATTAAAATAAAGACTTTAATTCCTAGGTAGTTATTCTACATAGAGACGTTATAACAACGCGCCTTGGTACTAGTTGCCTTACCCTGCGAGGCACAAGCTCAAAAACCAAGACTGCGCTACAATAATCAAAAAGTGAACAACAATTACCTTATATTGTGCCTTGTTCTGATCATCGAGCTTGAACCTGACAAAGCATTTTTAAGTCACATGGGTATAAATATTTATCATTCAAGGTGAAGACTTAATAAGCGTTGCAGTGCGCAGATCATAGGCGATATGTATAAAATATAACTGGATTAATCATCTTAAATTAAAATAAAGCCTTTAATGCTTAATTATAGTAGTTGCTCTAAGCCAAAAATTTAACTTTGTAGATGGGTGAAAGTGTTCGTATCCTGTTGTAACTTACCGCTGGCTTATTTAAGTAGACAAGCCAGCCCCAAGTTACAATAATCGAGAAGGGATTAAGCATATAAGAATTGAATTGTTCTGGTTAATTTCACCGTAGACGATAAACTCCGCTAATCATTGATAAGTGAAATGTAGTGCCTTGACCTGACATTCGGACTAATGCTTGATAAAGCACCTTTGCGTCACATGGGCATCTCTGTTTGTTCAGAACATGCCAGCGTTAAGCCATAAGTGAGTGAGAATACTCGCTACATAGCCTAAAGCAATGACCGGCATCCACTTAATATGCGAGCCAAAGGTATATATTCCATGTGCTTGTCCCATCAATGCAACACCCGCTGCAGAGCCGATTGAAAGTAAACTACCACCGACACCTGCGGTTAATGTCACCAATAGCCATTGGCCGTCACTCATCTCAGGATGCATACTGAGCACTGCAAACATCACTGGAATATTATCTACAATTGCAGATAACACACCAACGGCAACATTGGCCCAGGTAATCATGGCTGGATCTGAGTATATTGCGTTTGAAACCAAAGCAAGGTATCCAATGAACCCTAAACCTCCAACGCATATAACAACCCCATAAAAAAACAGTAAGGTATCCCATTCTGCCTGTGCAACCTTACCAAATATATTGAACGGAGAGCCATCAGCTAAAGCGCGTAACCCTTCAATCTCTTCATTAGTCGCTGCTGCTTTCACCTCTCCTTTGACTCTCAAAACAAAATTTGCGTGGGTTTCCATTAAATAGAAGGAGAAAAATTGTAATAAACCTAAGCCTGTCATCATGCCTAATACTGGTGGCATTCCTAATAAAGAGTGCCCCAACACGGCAAATGTTATTGTAATTAAAAACAAAAAAATAATTCGTTTGGAACCGCGTTTCATAACCACCGATTCACTATTTTCATCGGCTTCTGGCGTTTCATTAGAAACATAGAAACTCATAATGACCGATGGTACAATGTAGTTTACTAAAGAGGGGATAAATAAATGGAAAAATGTGGTAAACGGTAACACGCCTTTTTGCCAAACCATCAGTGTTGTTATATCACCAAAGGGACTAAAAGCTCCCCCAGCATTGGCAGAGACAACAATATTAACACATGCAATGACGATGAATTTTTTATTTTTTCCACCTACTTTTACGACAATTGCACACATTAATAATGCAGTTGTTAGGTTATCAGCAATCGGAGAAATAAAAAATGCAAGGATCCCTGTTAACCAGAAAATAGATTTCAACGTCATGCCTTTATTGACCATCCAAGAGCGTAACGCCTCAAAGATTTGACGCTCTTCCATAGTATTAATATAGGTCATTGCAACTAACAGAAAGAAAAATAGCTCTGCATATTCAAGCAGGTTATGCCTGAATGCGACTTCTGCCTGATGACTCATTCCATGCTGAGTATAGTAAAAACCAATCATTGCCCAAATGATCCCCGCAGCAATCATTACGGGTTTCGATTTACGAAGACGTATTACATCTTCAAACATTACTAATGCATAAGCGAAAGCAAAAATAAACAGGGCGGTATATCCTATACCATTATAAACAAGATCTAGTGATTTAGTACCGCTTGCCAATAGCATTGATGAGAAAAGCAAAGCCACAATTCCAATCAATACTTTTGCTAGTTTTACATTTAAGAACATTTAGCTATCCTTTAAAGAGACATCATCTATTTTTCACTACTAAATAAAGCTTTGAGATAATTTGCTGGGATTTTCGTCTCAAGATAAGCGTCACCGTCTTTTGGTTTTAACATGAATACAAAGCCTTCTTTTTGTGCGTCCTCTAAGAGCTTGGTATCAATATCAAACGAAATATTTTGACTTACATGGCAGATTTTCTTTGAGCAGTTATGATTACTATCTTCTTTAATGTCCAACATAGTTAACGGTGCTTTTTCGATCACAGGCTCAGGCTCAGGGGCAACTGCCTTTTTATCTTTCTTTTTATTCTTTTTATTCTTTTTATTTTTTTTATCTGCTTTTAATTTTGCCTCTTCTTTTACTTCGTTGGCCTTTTGTTGAAGGATCACAGTCTCAAGTTTATCTTCAATTTGATCGGAATTTAATACAACCACACTATAACTATTGACGCTAGCTTGCTTTTCCTTCGATTGGTCTTTTGCTAATTCAGGTGTGGTGTATTTAATCGAATAATTGATTGTTGATTTATTTTTGTTAGGATCATCACTTTTGCGCGTAGTAACAAAAAGGATAGATTTTTTAAGAGATAAATTCTTTTCAACTAAATTAACCGGAATAATTTTCTTACCGACAACTTTATGATTATGATTTGAAACAATAACAGCTGTTCCATAATCCTCGTTAGTTGATGATGAGCATGCGACTAGTAAAATGAGTGAAATCACGAACAATAATTTTTTTAACATAATAAATTCCATAATATCGATTAAGAACTAGAAATATATCAGATAAATAATGATTGAAGTGGGATCTAGTGTATATTAACGCATTAAAAAAGTAGGCTACGTCTCATAATCTACTTTTTACTGAGCGTTTGAAATTACTTTATGTAATCTAAATTGTGACGTGCAGCTTATTTCTTTCGACTGTAGATTAAGTAAAAGGATTAACCTGAATTATTGTTTGATGACGATCTGGCCCGGTTGAAATAATACTTATTGGTATTCCTGTCACAGCTTCTATTCGTTTAATGTAAGCTTGCGCATTTTTAGGTAATTCTTCATAGGTTGTTACGCCGAATGAACTTTCTGACCAACCTGGCATTGATTCATAAATGGGTATTGCAGACTCATAGCCATCAATAGACATCGGCGGTACATCAATCAATTTTCCATCTGGCATTTTGTAATGTGTACAAATCTTTATTTCTTCTAGGCCATCTAAAACATCAAGCTTTGTTAAACAAAAACCCGTAATGCTATTAAGTTGTATCGCACGTTTAATGGTAACGGCATCAAACCAACCTGTACGGCGTAAACGTCCAGTTGTTGCACCAAATTCATGACCAACAGAGCCTAAATGCTTACCTACAAGATCTAGTTTATCAATTCCATCATAAAGCTCTGTTGGAAAAGGCCCAGAGCCCACGCGGGTTGTATAAGCTTTAACAATGCCTAACACATAATCGAGATGAGTTGGTCCGAAACCACTCCCAGTTGCAACACTACCTGCCGTTGTATTTGAAGAGGTTACATAAGGGTATGTCCCGTGATCAATATCTAACAAGGTGCCTTGCGCGCCTTCAAACAATATATTTTCACCGCGTAAACGTGCTTTATCTAGTTCATCTGTTACATCAATCACCATCGCGATCAGACGATCCGCCATTTCAGACATTTGCGCAAGTACCTCATGATAACTCACAGGATCAACTTTATAATAGTTTACCAACTGAAAATTATGATATTCCATCACCTTTTGCAATTTAATGGCAAACGTATCCAGATTAAAAATATCTGCTACACGAAGCGCACGACGAGACACTTTGTCTTCATAAGCTGGGCCGATCCCGCGTCCTGTCGTTCCAATTGCTTTTGAGCCAAGCAATGCTTCGCGCGCCTGATCTACCGCTACGTGATAAGGAAGAATTAATGGACAGGCAGCACTAATTAACAAGCGATCTTTTATCAAAATACCACTCTCTTCAAGTACTTTAATTTCATTAAAAAGAGGACCTGGTGCCACTACAACACCATTACCAATAACGCATTTTACGTTGTGATGTAGAATTCCTGATGGGATCAGGTGAAGTACTGTTTTTTTACCATCAATGACGAGTGTATGCCCCGCATTATTGCCACCTTGATAACGAACAACCCATTGTGCCTGTTCGGTCAGTAAGTCAACAATCTTACCTTTTCCTTCATCACCCCATTGTGCGCCGATAATTACTACATTTTTTCCCATCTGTCTTATCTTCCTACATTGCCACTTAAAACTAATTTTAACAAAAAACTATAGTAAAATTCAATATCTATTTTTATTACTACTTAATCAAAGTCGGTTTAAGGCGTGCTTTTGTTAATAATTAACGGGGATTGCTTGGGAAGATAAATATAACGGGTGCCTTATCACTTAAGTTGGCGTTGTTTTTGTCTAATGTGTATTTCATTAATATTACTTTTCGTTTAGATTAATGAGGATTTCAGACCCATCTTACCTTGCCCGTTAGTTCGCGGTATCGAAAAATAGCCTTGCGTTGCAACAATAAAAAAGTAAATAACCAATCGATAATTAACATTTTTCGTTTATCGACCGAATATTGCGCCTTATTTTGATAATAAAGTTTGTATCTGAGGTTGCCTCTTCACGTCACATAAGTAGAAGCAAAAATATGGCATGTCTTAGAATGGATAAAAAAGGGCAAATAACCCTTTTTTAACATTAATTTAGGAAGCTAATTTAATTTTTGTTATTCAGATATTTAAAAAATTCAGAATGAGGACTTAAAACCAACACGTCACTTTTATTTGAAAAGCTAGCTTCATATGCGCGCATACTGCGTAAAAAAGAATAGAATTTTGGCGCTTTTCCATAAGCATTCGCATATATTCTTGAAGCTTGTGCATCACCTTGCCCACGGGCTTGTATCGCAGCTTTATTCGCTGTTGCAAGCATAACTGACACTTTTCGGTCAATTTGCGCACGAATTATTTCGGACTTCTCTCGTCCTTGTGAACGATGCTCTTTTGCAACTGCGGTGCGCTCTGCACGCATTCTTTTATAAATACTAGTACTTACTTCATCGGGTAAATTAATCTTCTTAATTCTAACATCAACCACTTTTATACCTAATTCAGACGATCTTGCCATACGCTTAAGTGCTTGCTCCATCACTAGACCACGTTTACCAGAAACAATGTCTTGAATAGTATTAGAGCCAATTTCACTTCGCAATCCGTTATTTATTTTACGCTTTAACAGCGCTTCTGCTTGCAGTATATTACCGCCAGTCGCGAGATAGTAACTCGCGAAGTTATCAATTTTCCACTTCACATAAGAATCAATAATTAAATCTTTTTTCTCTGACGTAACAAATCGATCAGCTTTGTCATCAAGTGTTTGAATTCTGGCATCGAGCGATCGCACTGTGTCAATAAACGGTATTTTAAAATACAATCCAGGCTTGTAAATTAAAGGAATTTTATCTGCACCTCGCTTAATTTTACTAAATCGCATGACTATGCCGCGGTTACCTTCGTTTATAACAAAGGTACTGCTAGACAGAACAACAATACATAATACGACCAAAATTAAAATTTTGTTCATTAGTAATTTCTCCCATTACTACGCTCACTGCGCGTATAGCGACTGGCATCACGAATGCCATCGTTACTGGTATTGCGTGCTGATTTTTTCGTGTTAGCATCTTTTTTTGAGCTTTTGTCGGTTTCATTTTGTTTTGCATTTGAATCTGATTGCCTGGCTTTATTCATTAATTTATCAAGTGGTAAGAATGTTAAATTACCGCCTGATTTTTGATCAATTAACACCTTTGAGCTATTAGTGAGCACCGTTTGCATCATTTTAAGATACAGCCGCTCGCGCATCACTTGAGGATTTAATCTGTACTCAGGCAACAATTTTTTAAAACGTGCAACTTCACCTTCAGCTTTCAATATAACACCTTGCTTATATGCCTGTGATACCTGATAAATGCGCTGCACATGCCCCCGTGCAATAGGCTCTTTTGATCGCTCATATGCCTCAGCTTCACGCACAAAACGATGTTCATCTTCTTGCGCTGCAATAGCATCATCAAATGCTTTTTTAACCTGCTCGGGTGGACGCGTTTGCTGTAAATTAACATCAAGAACACTCAGCCCCATATCGTAAGGCTTAATGATTTCATCAAGCTTTTTCCACGTTTTTTGGCGAACGTTTTCGCGACCAGTCGTTAGCACATCATTCATAGATGTATGACCAACAACAAAACGTAAAGAGCTGTCTAAAGCTTCGCGTAAACTGTTATCTGCATTGGTAACACTATACAAATATTTTGTTGGATCACTTACACGATACTGAGCTTCCATCGCAACTTTAACAAGGTTTTCATCTTGTGTTAACATAAAACCTGTTGTTGGCATTGTTCTAATTAATTTCACATTAACTGGGAAAACCGTATCAATAAATTTAGGGTTCCAGTGTAAGCCTGGTTCAGCTACCGAATGATAGGCACCAAAGCGTAAAACAACACCGCGATCAGATTCTTTAACCGTATACCACCCCATGAAAAACCATCCAATAGCAATAATTACTATCAAAGATAAAACGACAAATTTTCCGCTCCCTGAGGATGGGGGCCTACTATTATCAGATGACTTTTTACCAAAAAAACCGCTAAATATATCACTTATCTTTTGAAATATCACATCAAGATCTGGTGGAGATTGATTTTCTTTTTTATCGCCACTTTTCCACGGGTTTGGATCCTTTTTATCATCTTTTCCCGGTTCGTTCCAAGCCATAGTCAGCTCCTGATTAATTAAACTATTTGTGTATTAAAATTAAAGTTATATTTATGTATGATAACATTAAAAGTTCAAAAAACGTGTAAGAAGATGTTAAAAAATTAGACATTCCTCAATCACACCCTCAAATTTCTTCCTTAATCGACAAAAATCAATATTATTAATTCGGATAGTTAATAAACAATCTCCATTTTCATCAAATACCTCCCTATCAATGCAATTAAGTTCATAAAGTGCCGCACGTAGTTTCCCGTATTTTGCCGGAATAGCGAGTTCAAGTCCGCGAATTTGCACCGCTAATAATTGTGAAAGTGCTGTAAGTAAAAGTTCAGCTCCAGCACCTGATTGCGCAGATAACCAGACACGTATTGGCTTGCCTTCATCATCAAAATTAATGCAAGGCACTATATCATCAAATGCATCAATTTTATTCATCACAATAAGTTGTGGGACCTCGGCTGCATCGATCTCTTTTAAAACACGATCAACCGCATCAATATTCGCTCGATAATTTTCATCACTACAATCCACAATATGTAAAAGAAGCGTGGCCTCACGTGTTTCTTGTAGTGTCGCTTTAAAAGCCGCAACTAAATCATGTGGAAGATGACGAATAAATCCGACGGTATCAGCTAAAATACAATTACCAACATCATCAAGGTCAATTTTACGCAGCGTTGGATCGAGTGTTGCAAAAAGCTGATCAGCAACATAAACATCTGCGCCTGTTAGTTGATTAAATAGGGTTGATTTTCCAGCATTGGTATAACCAACCAATGAAACAGTCGGTATTTCATTGCGTTGGCGAGCACGACGGCCTTGCTCTCGCTGTTTAGAGACTTTAGCAAGCCGTGACTTAATCGTTGTTATACGAATACCCAATAATCGTCTATCTGTTTCAAGCTGCGTTTCACCAGGGCCTCGCATACCCACGCCACCTTTTTGGCGTTCAAGATGTGTCCAGCCTCGAACAAGTCGGGTTGACATATGCCGCAATTGCGCTAATTCAATTTGCAATTTACCTTCATAGGTACGCGCTCGTTGTGCAAAAATATCTAAAATAAGTGCCGTTCGATCAAGGACCAAACATTCACATAACGCCTCTAAGTTACGTTGCTGTGCAGGGCTAAGTGAATGATTAAATATTACAACATTTGCCCCAAACGTTTGAATTGCATCTGCGATTTCTTGCGCCTTACCCGTGCCCACAAAATAGCGAGGGTGTGGTGATTTGCGCGGCCCGGTTATCACGCCTAAGGTGCTGACACCCGCCGAGCTGACTAATAGTTTAAGCTCATCGAGATCTTCTTTTTTGTCATCTTCCGAAAAAGTAACATGCACGAGCACCGCCCGTTCACCTGCTTGGTAACGATCAAACAAATAAAACTCCAAAATTATTATTAAGTTAAATTTGGCATAAGCAACACTGCCAAACTACCTATACCATGTGATGTAAAGGTGAAAAATGTGACATAAAGGTAAAAAATCAGGAGGGCAATTTTATGCCTAGCAACTTGGCACTAGTTTGCCAATCTGACTTTGCATTTTGAAGTCACATGGGTATATGTACGTAAAATTGACTCAGAATAGCTAATTATTGTCTCATCAATGTTGATTGATCATAACAAAAACGTCAGCACGTCTTATTAATGTCATGATATAATATATTTTTGATAATAGAAAAATTATTTTTATCATCACTCGTAAGCCAGGTGATATTTTTCCATCCTTTTAGCCATGTCATTTGTCTTTTTGCTAACTGTCTTGTTGCAACAATCCCACGGAAAATCATTTCATCATGATCCAACTTCCCCGCTAAGTATTCCCACATTTGTCGATAACCAACACAGCGCATTGAAGGCAGGTCAAGGTACAAATCCCCGCGCTGATAAAGTGCTTTTACTTCAGATTCAAAACCATTTTCAAGCATCAATTTAAAACGTAATTCAATGCGCTCATGCAAGGTTTTTTTATCTTGTGGCGCAAGTGCAAATTGCTTAATATTATAAGGAATTTCTGGGTTTTTTATACGCGTTAGTTCTGTCATGCTTTTGCCTGAAATCCGATAAACTTCAAGCGCTCTTGATAAACGTTGTGGATCATTGACATGAATGCGCCTAGCTGAAATTGGATCGATTTCATTTAATTGTTGGTGTAAATACTCCCAACCATGCTTAAGGGCTTCATTTTGTATAGCTTTACGTATTGATTGATCTGCGCTTGGCAGCGGTGATAGACCATCAATGAGTGCCTTGTAATAAAGCATTGTTCCACCCACTAAAAGCGGTGTGTTACCTCGCGCGGTGATTTCTTTCATTAAACACTGTGCATCTTTGCAAAAATCTCCCGCTGAATAATGTTCGATTGGATCAATGATGTTCACCAAAGCGTGCGGTACTTTTTGTAATTCACCAAGCGTCGGCTTTGCTGTTCCAATATCCATTTGTTTATAAATTAGCCCAGAATCAACACTAATGATCTCGCATCGACATTCAAGTGCTAATTTTATAGCCAGCTTTGTTTTCCCAGCGGCCGTTGGTCCCATTAAAAAAAGAGCTGTTGGATGTGTATTCTCAGTTTTAAGCATGTTGAAAACCCTTCACGAGCAACGACAGATCGGCTTCAATAAACATAGTATTTGATGAAAACAACTCGGCAGGCCAATTTATTGCTTTATTTAGTAATGCTTGTGCACGCGGCATATCCCACGCTCTTTCATTTTCTGGTAGGGCTAAACAACTTAATAAGGTACAAAATGGGATGATTTCAAATTGATTTACCGCCTTATCTTGGGTCATTAAATAAGTAATTAATTTGACAAAAATGCTCGCTATGGGTGCCATCGGTGGCACTCTAAGCAAGGCAGGGACTCTGTTGATAATGAGCTTATTGCCTTGTGTCCTAAAAACAAATCCCAAGCGGACAAAAATAGATTCATACTGACTAAGTACATTATACTGCGCGGTATTGAGTTCAACACGCACTGGTAATAATAACGGTTGAGCAATGATCTCTCCATCTTCATAAGCACTTATAAGCTGTAATTCTTTTAGGGTTTTATCTATTGCATTTAACGATAAAACCATCATAGCAGCGCTTGTTGAAATCATTTTTTGATTTTGATTTAGCCTCAATAAAAGATAGCTATTCTCAAATAAACACATAATGTCGCCGAAGGCACTGCCTGGGCTCTGTGTCGATGGCGATTTAGTATTATCCCCCTTGTTGATCTGGACAATCGGGTCAACGGCTTGTGTAACAAAGTCACAATAAGCATTAATGCGGGGCTCATCTAGTGCTGTTTTTAGTGCTGTTTTTTTCTGATAATTTCCACCGTAAGAAGATGCAGATGGTGTCGAATTGCTTGTAGCGTGTGCTGGACCAGATTGGTAATCATGTGACTCAGGCCTGTTTTGTATTGCGAGGGTATTGTCCGTTGTGATGTTATTTTCATGCGATAAATCACTTTCATTTAATGTGACAAGTAATGTCGAAACAATAAAATCATGTACCCAACGCGCTTGATGAAACCGAACTTCATGCTTAGCTGGGTGAACGTTGACATCAACTTCTGCAAGTGGGCAAGTAATATAAATAACAAAGCCTGGAAACTTTCCATCGGGTAAACGGTAAGCGTAGGCTTGTTTAATCGCATGTGTCACTAATTTATCTTTGATCATGCGCCCATTAATATAGCAATATTGTACATCTGAAAGTGAACGAGGTGAATGGCTGTCCGATACCCAACCTGATATTTTTAATTCATTTTCATCATTTTTAAAATAAATCGCACTGCGAACAAAATTATCACTGCAAATAGATCCTAGGCGTTTTGTTTTCTGAGCGTCTGTTTGCGCCGCACGATATTGACGTATTATTTTGCCATTATGCTTTAAAACAAAAGTAATATGAAAGCTGCTTAATGCAATACGTCGAATAAGTTCATCAATATGCTGGAATTCTGTTTTTTCTGTTTTTAA